>DASYAQ010000158.1:0-8934 GCA_036501225.1 Caulobacteraceae bacterium
CTTCGCTCCGCTCCGCCATCGGCTACGCGAAGCGCAGGAAGCGGCGGCTCAGCCCAAAGTGTCGACCGTCAACCCGGTCCAATCTGTCGACGATCATTCCGGTTGAACACACCGCCGCCGCTGACTTTCCGGAAAGGGCCGTCGCGCAAAGGCCCTCACCCTGCCCTCTCCCCGCAAGCGGGGCGAGGGTTCAAGGAAGAAGGTCTCGCTCCGTCAGCGCTTCGATCAGTTGCTCGTTGGAGACGAACCGGATCGCATCCCAGCCCGCCGCCCGGGCCCTGTCCACGTTCCCCGCGGAATCGTCGATGAAGAGGATCGCGTCGGGATCGATGCCAAGGCGCTCGGTCACCGCCGCGAAGGCCTCGGGGCTGGCCTTGCCGAGGCCGAGCTCGGCCGACCAGAACATCGGCTTCAGCACCGCGCCCGGCGGGAAGAGCGTCTGCACGAAGGCCGGGTTGTCGCTGAAGCCGCCGACCGGAATCTCCTCACGCAGCGTCGCGACCAGATCCCAGAGCACAAGGTTCGGCGGCTCGAAGACACTGAGGAGCAGCGCCCTGGTCTCGGCCGCCGTTACGGTCTGGCCAGCGAGCTCGGAAAGCGCCGCGGCGACCTCCGCCTCGCTGGCCTTGCCGACGTCCAGCCGCAGGTGGATGTCCGAGGCCATGAAATCCCGCGCCGCGTCGGGCTTGATCCCGAGCGCCGTGACCATGGCGCGCACCCGCCGTTCCCGGTCGAAGGGCAGCAGCACGCCGCCAAGGTCGAAGAGGATGACCTCAGTCGCCGCCATCCGGCGCCTTCACCATCTGCGGATAGATGCGGAAGCCGTGCAGCCGGCGGTGCGGCAGCGCTTCGTAGAAGTCCGGCGCGCTGTCGGTGATCAGGTCGATCCGCAACCCGCCGGCGCGCCCGAGCGCCTCTTTCAGCATAGCCAGCGCCACGCCTTTGCGGCGGTGGTCGGCGGAAACCGCGATCAACGACAGATGCGCCTGGATCTCGCCGTCGCTGAGCAGTTGCGCGAAGCCGATCACCGCCGCGCCCTCCGTGGCGACCACCGTGGTCACCCCCGGCGCGGTCAGCGCGCGCAGGGCGCGGGCCGGATCCTCGGGAAAGGACGGCCAGTCCTCCGCCATGCAGAGGGCGACGACGTCATCCAGATCCCCCGGCGCGAATGGCCGCACCGTCGGCATGCTCAGCCTCCGACGACCACGCCCGGCGGCGGCGTGCTGTCGGCAGGCACGAAGAAGTCCGCCATCAGCGGCGTATCGGGATCGACGCGGTACTTGTCGAAATCCCGCTCGCCCTCGGCATAGAGGAAGCTGTCGTCGATCAGGAAGTTGCCGCTGAAGCTCCTGGCCGGCTTTTCGAAGATGGCGTGGGCCGCGTCGGACATGATGTCGACCGTGCGGCAGCGCTTCATGCCCTCGTCGCCGGCCAGCGCGAACCGGATGGCGGCGGTGGCGATGCCGGTGCGCGGCCACAGAGCGTTGAAGGCGATGCCGTCGGCCTTGTACTCCTCGGCCATGCCCAGCACGCACATGGACATGCCGAACTTGGCCATCGAATAGGCGACGTGGCCGGCGAACCAGCGCGGCGCCATGTCCAGCGGCGGCGACAGCATCAGCACGTGCGGATTGGCCGCCCGCTTCAGGTGCGGGATACAGGCCTTGGACGTCAGGAAAGTGCCGCGCGCATTGATCTGGTTCATCAGGTCGTAGCGCTTCATGTCGGTGGCCTCGACGCCGGTCAGGCTGATGGCCGAGGCGTTGTTGACGCAGATGTCGATGCCGCCGAACTTCGCGACCGCCTGTTCCACCGCCTCGCAGACATTGGCGTCGTCGCGCACGTCGACGATCAGCGGCAGGGCATGACCGCCGGCCTTCTCGATCTCGTCCGCCGCCGTATAGATGGTGCCGGGCAGGTGCTTGTGCGGCTCGGCGGTCTTGGCGGCGATGGCGATATTGGCGCCGTCGCGGGCGGCGCGCAGCGCAATGGCCAGGCCGATGCCGCGGCTGGCGCCGGTGACGAACAGGGTCTTGCCGGAAAGGCTCATCGGTCGGCTCCCGCGGTTTTGACGGACAGGTCCCAGAGCCGTGTGTCCGTGCTCATGCCCGACCATACCAGACGACGCCGGCTTCGTCCGGGGCGGACGTGACCAGGCCGCGAACCAGCAGGCAATTGAGGTGCGCCAGGGCCTCGCCCGTGGCCATGCCCAGCAAGTCCGGCCCGATGGCGCGGGCGAACAGCGCGCCGAAGATGTCGATCGAGCGCTTGGGCTCGGCCAGGGTGCGCATCAGCCGCTCCAGGCCGCGCTCATGGCCGCGGATCAGGTGGTCGAGCCGGGCGTGCAGGCCGAGAAATGGATCGTTGTGCGCTGGCAGCACCAACACCTCGTCGGGCACGACGGTCTTGATGCGGGCGAGCGAGGTCAGCCACTCGCTCAAGGGGTCGCCGTCGGGCTCGGTCGGGAAGACCGAGACATTGGACGAGATGCGCGGCAGCACCTGGTCGCCGGAGATCATCAGCTTCAGCTCCGGCTGCCAGAGGCAGGCGTGCTCCGGCGAGTGGCCCGCGCCGACCACCACCCGCCAGCCATGGTCGCCGATCCGGACGACCTCGCCGTCGGTCATGCGCCGATAGCTGTCGGGCAGCTGGTGGATGTGGCGGCCGAAGCCGCCGAAGCGGGCCTTGTAGTTGTCGATCGCCTCGTCGTCCCAGCCGGCGGCGCGATAAAAGCGGATGGCGTCCTCGGGGGCTTCGCGGCCGGTGTCTTCCACCAGCATGCGGCATTGCAGATATTCCAGCCGCGTCATCCACAGCCGGCAGGCGAACTTGCGCGTCAGCCAGCCGGCCATGCCGATATGGTCCGGATGCAGGTGGGTGACCAGGACGCGGGTGATCGGCAGGCCGCCCAAAGGGCCCGCCAGCACCTTGCGCCAGGCCCCCGTCGTGCGTTCGGTCTGCATGCCGGTATCGACCAGCGCCCAGCCCTCGTCGTCCTTCAGGGCCCAGACATTGATGAAGCCGAGCGGGCCGTCGAGCGGCATGCGCATCCAGAGCACGCCGGGCGCGATCTCCACCGCCTCGCCGAAGGCCGGTGTGTCGGCAAGCGGATAGACCAGCGCCCGCCCGTGTCCGCCCGACTGGTCGCCCGTCGCCTCAGCCACCCGTGTCTCCGTCCCGTCCTTAAAGCTCTCGCGGGCCTAAACCGCGCCAGACCGTGCGTCCAGCCGCTTGCCCGGATTGCGCCGCGCCGGCGCGCCAACTTGACCGGGGCGCCGGGCGCGGGTTTAAGCTCCGCCCCAAACGAGGAATGTCCAGGAGCAACCATGTCGAGACTTTCAGGATTTGGCGTGGCCGCAGCCGCATTGGTGATGACGCTCGTCACCGCGACAGCGAGCTTTGCGGCCCCGCCGCCGCCCGGCGCGGCGCCCATCGACCCGGCGATGCGCACCGCTGGGATGAAGGCCGCGCCGGAGCTGATCACCGAAGCCAAGATCCCCTGCACCCTCGCCGACGCGCGCGAACTTGGCACCGGCACCGCCGCCGACAAGTCGCAGACGACGATCTACGAGGTCGCCTGCAAGGAAGGCCTCGGCTACATCATCGGCAAGGAAACCAAGGCCGGCGCGCCGCTGCTGACCTACAACTGCTTGCAGACCGCCCTGCCGATGGCCGACGGCAAGCCGAACACCCTGGCCTGCGCACTGCCCGCGAACGCCAATCCGGCGCTGGGCCTGCAGCCTGTCGTCGCGCAGACCGGACGCAATTGCACGGTCGACAAGGCGCGTTATCTGGGTCCGACCCCCGACAAGCAGGTCTATGAAGTGGCCTGCCAGGGCGGCCAGGGCCTGGTTATCCTGGCTCCGATCGCCGGCGGCGCGCCCGAGGCCGACAACTGCCTCGCCTATAACGGCGCGGCGGGGGCCATCAAGTGCACGCTGACGACCGCCGACCAGGAAATCGCCCCGCTCGACGCTGTCGCCGCCTCGAGCGGCAAGTGCGCCGCGGTCAAGTCCAAACGTTACGTGCTGACCACCACCGACGGGTCGGACTATTTCGAAGTCGCCTGCGGCGATGGCAAGGGCTACATGCTTCAGGTCGATCGCACCGGCAAGCTGGCCGACACCATCGCCTGCGCCGAGGCCTTTCAGATCGGCGGCGGCTGCACCCTGACCGACGCGCGTCAGGCCCTGACCCAGCAGAACGCCGTCTACACCGACCTCTCGAAGAAGGCCGGCTTTGACTGCGCGGTTTCGAAATATGCCCTCTTCCCAAGCACCGATCCGACCAAGGACGTGGTCGAGATGGCCTGCTCCAACCGGCCTGACGGCGGCGTCGGCATCTTCCCCGCCCACGGCCCGGCGCATGTCTTCGACTGCCTGCGCTCGCAGGACGAGGGCTATAAGTGCAGCTACACGCCGCTCGAGGCGCTCTTCCCGCACCTGGACGCCGAGCTCAAGGCCAAGAACAAAGGCGGCTGCGTGGTGGCGAGCGCGCGGCCTTTCGCGCATGGCGACGATGGTTCGGACTTCGTCGAGGTCGGCTGCGCCGACGGCGGACCGGGCTGGGTGCTGGTCTATCCGGCCGGCGCGGCTTCGCCTTCGGAGCTGCGCAACTGCGCCGAGGTGGCCAATCTGGCCGGCGGCTGCCAGCTGCCGTCGAACCGGAAGAAAACCTAGCGGGGTTTCGCGCTCAGCCGACCATCTCCGCGCGCACCTTGGCGCGGAGCACGTCGATGGGCGCGAGGCCGCGGTCGGTCTTGAAGTGCCAATAGGTCCAGCCGTTGCAGGCTGGCTGCGACTGGACCATGGCGCCCAGCTTGTGGATCGAACCGGCCAGGTCGCCGGAGGTCAGGCTGCCGTCCGCCCGCACCCGCGCCATGTGCTGGCCCTTGGGTGAGAACAGCTTGTCGCCCGGGCGGAGCAGCCCGGCCTCGACGATCTGGCCAAAGGCCACGCGCGGCTCGTTGCGCTTCGAGCCCATGACCTCTAGGTCATCCCCCGCCCCGGCGATGACCTGGGCGATGCGTTTCTTGGCTACCGCGACATAAGGCGCCTCGCGCTCGATGCCGATGAAGCGGCGCCCCAGCCGCTTGGCCGCGGCACCGGTGGTGCCGGTGCCGAAAAAGGGGTCGACGATCAGGTCGCCCGGCTTGGACGAGGCCAGGATCAACCGGTGCAGCAGCGCCTCGGGCTTCTGGGTGGGGTGGGCCTTCAGGCCGTCCGCGCCCTTGATCCGCTCCTCGCCGGTGCACAGCGCCAGCGTCCAGTCCGAGCGCATCTGCAGCTCGTCGTTGGCCATCTTCATGGCGTCGTAGTTGAAGGTGTAGCGCTTCGGCCCCCGTCCCTTGGCCGCCCAGATCAGGGTCTCGTGCGCATTGGTGAAGCGCGTGCCCTTGAAGTTCGGCATCGGGTTGGACTTGCGCCAGATCACGTCGTTCAGGATCCAGAAGCCGAGGTCCTGCAGGGTCGCGCCGACGCGGAAGATGTTGTGGTAGCTGCCGATCACCCACAGCGACCCGTCGGGCTTCAGGATCCGCCGGCAGGCGCCAAGCCAGGCGCGGGTGAATTCGTCATAGGCCTCGAAGGAGGCGAACTGGTCCCAGTCGTCGTCGACGGCGTCGACCTTGGAATTGTCCGGCCGCAGCAGGTCGCCGCCGAGCTGGAGATTATAGGGCGGGTCGGCGAAGACCAGGTCGGCGCAGCCCTCCGGCAACTTCGCCAGCGCCTCCAGGCAATCGCCCTCGATAATGGTTTCAGCCCCGAAGGTCATTTAACGCCGCTCCCGCCACGATCCGGGACGGTGAAGCGTTACGGTTAAAAAGCGGTGTTAGCCGCCTCCGGTCAGGCCAAGCCGGGCCTTGTCCAGCTCCTCGGCATAGCGGCGCAGCGCATAGCCTTCGGTGAGCAGGCCCAGCACCTTGCGGGTGGCCTTGCTGTCGATGACCGCCAGCGCCTCGCTTTCGGTGCGGTCGAAGATGGACACCGCCTCCTTGACGTTCATCTCCGGCGTCAGGGCCACGTCCGCCCAATGGGCGATGTCGGCCGCGGTGCGGCCGGCATCCTCCTCGGGCCGGTCCGCCGACGCGAAGGCCTCGGAAATCAAGGCGACGCCCAGATAGCCGCCGTCCGCGTCCACCACGACCACCCTCTGGGTCGAGCCGAGCGGATAGCGGCGGCGAAGCTCCTTCAGGCTGGACTCGGCGGGAATGGTCGAGGGATCGCGCCGCATCATCCGCCCGACGGTCAGCATGCGCATCCAGCCGACGTCGATGGCGCTGCGGATGGTCTCGCCGCGCAGGTGCAGCCGCCAGGTGGAGAAGGAATAGCCGAAGGTCTCGCGCACGGTGAGGCTGGTCACCAGGGCCGCGGCCAGGACGATGCTGGTCACCGCGAAGTCGCCGGTGGTCTCCAGCACCAGGAAGGACATGGTCAGCGGCCCGCCGACCACCGCGACGGCCAGCGAAGCCATGCCGACCAGGATGCAAAGGGTCGGGTCGATCGAGAGCTGCGGCGCAACCAGCGCGAAGACGACGCAGAACAGCTTGCCCACCAGCGCGCCCAGGAAGAGCGAGGCGAAGAAGAGGCCGCCGCGAAAGCCGGAGCCCAGCGACACCACCGAGGCGGTGACCTTCAGGCCGATCAGGAACAGCAGGGCCATGATTGAGAGCTTGGCCGGGATGTCGACGGTAAGCGCGCCATGGCCGGCCGCCAGCACCTGCGGCGTCATCAGGGCGAGCCCCGTCAGGGCGCAGCCGCCGATCGCAGGCCGCAGGCCCTTGGGCAGCCGCGCCCAGTCGAGCGCGCGCTCCATCAGATAGACCGCGCGCATGACCACGATGCCCAGCGCGGCGCAGAGCAGGCCCAGCAGGATGACGCTCAGATAGTCCGACAGGTTGAGCATACCCGCCGGCGGCGCGTGGATGGCGTAGGTGGTGGCGCGCACCGCGCGCGCGGTCAAGACCCCAGCCAGGCTGGCGACCAGGATCGGCGCGGCGGCCGAGACCGTATAGGTGCCGACGATCAGCTCGAAAGCGTAGAAGGCGCCGGTCAGCGGCGCGCCGAACGCCGCGCCTATGGCCCCGCCCGCGCCGCAGCCGACCAGCATGCGCAGGTCGTTGCGCCTGAGCCGGAGCATGCTGCCGAGCTTGGAAGCCAGCCCGGCGCCGACCTGGGCGTAGCCGGCCTCGAGCCCGACCGAGGCGCCGAAGCCGTTGGAGAGCAGGGTCTGGGCCGTGACCCAGACGCTGTCGCGCAAGGACATGCGCCCGCCATGCAGGGCGTTGGCCTCGATCGGGTCGACCGGGATGGTCGGCCTGCGCCGGTTCCACAGCCAGGCGCCGGCGCCCAGGACCACGCCGCCCAGGATCGGCGCCGCATAGCCGCGCTTCAGGTGTTTGACGCCGCTCAACCGCTCGCCGGTCAGGCCGAACAGCAGGTTGTGCAGGTCGCTGGAGAGGGTGCCGATCAGGGCGACCGAAAGGCCCGCCGCGATGCCGATGATCGCCGCCAGTATGACCAGCGAGAACTCGCTGCGCCGGACCAGGCTGCGCAGGCGACGCGCCGCGGCTTCCAGTGGCGACGAGGGGGTGCGCGCCAGGGCGGGCGCGTCAGAGACTTCCGCGGTCATCCAGCTCGGCCGCCGCCATCGGGTTCTCGCCGGCGAGCGCCAGCCTGACCGGGGCCCAGGCCATCCGGTGGATCGGACAGGGGCCCAGCCGCAGCAAGGCTTCGCCGTGGATGGGCGCGCGATAGCCCTTGTGCGAGGCGAAACCGTAGCCGGGATAGACGTCGTCCATCTCAGCCATCAGCCGGTCGCGCGCCGTCTTGGCCAGGATGGAGGCCGCCGCGATCGAGACCGAGATGGCGTCGCCCTTGACCACCGTCTTGATCGGGCAAGGCAGCCTGAAGGCGTAGTTGCCGTCGACCAGGGCGAAGACCGGCGCGACGTGCAGGCTCTCGACCGCGCGGCGCATGGCCAGACCGGTGGCGTGCAGGATGTTGAGGACGGCGATCTCCTCGACACTGGCGAAGCCCACCGCCCAGGCGACCGCGCAGGCCTTGATCTCCAGCTCCAGCCGCTCGCGCGCCTTGGGGGTCAGCAGTTTGGAATCGTTGACGCCTTCGGGCACCCGGTCCGGGTCGAGGATCACCGCGGCGGCGCTGACCGGCCCGGCCCAGGGCCCCCGCCCGGCCTCGTCGACACCGCAGACCGGCGTCGGGCAGGCCGCCTCCAGCCTCAGGTGCGGACCAGGCGGTTCGGCGGTCGACGGGGTCTTGCGCGGTGGCATCAGGCGCGGGCCATAGCCGAAACCGGATCGTGCCGGAAGCAGTCGACCACATGATCGTTGACCATGCCGGTCGCCTGCATGAAGGCGTAGACGATCACCGGGCCGCAGAACTTGAACCCCTTGGCCTTCAGCGCCTTGGCCATGTCGGCGGCCAGCGGCGTCTGGGCCGGAACCTCGGCCACCGACGCCCAGTGGTTGGTGATCGGCTTGCCGTCCGTGAAGGCCCAGAGGAAGTCGGAAAAGTCCTCGCCACGCTCGCGCATGTCCAGATAGAGCCGCGCCCCGCCGATGGCCGCGTCGATCTTGCCGTTCGAGCGGATGATGCCGGCGTCGGCCATCAGCCGCGCCCGATCCCCTGGCCCGTACCGAGCCACCACCTCTGGATCGAAATCGGCGAAGGCGGCGCGGAAGGCCTCGCGCTTGCGCAGGATGGTGATCCAGGCCAGGCCGGCCTGGAAGCCGTCCAGCACCAGCTTTTCCCACAGCGCCCGGCTGTCGTACTCCGGCACGCCCCATTCGGTGTCGTGATAGGCCTCGTAGAGGGCGTCGCCCCGCTGGGCCCAGGCGCAGCGATTCGGAGCCTCGGTCATGGCCGCGAGGTTAGGCCCGACCGGGCGCCTTGCGGAAGGGGCCAGGGCGCCGCG
>DASYAQ010000159.1:0-8128 GCA_036501225.1 Caulobacteraceae bacterium
GTCGACCAGCAGACGCGGCAGGGCGTCTGAGTTCAATTCCACATGCCAGAGCCCGCCGAGGCTCTCGCGCACCACCGCGTCGGGGGTGACCGGCGCGGCCGGCTCGCCGCCGAAGGCCGCGCCCGGCCGCGGCGTGAGCGCGCGCAGCTCGGCCAGCATCTCCCTCAGGTCTTCCTCGTCGACGTCGCAGGCGCGGCGAAGCCCGCCCATGTCGCGCTTGGCCAGCAGGTCGAGATTGTCCAGGAGCGCCGACATGGCCGGGTCGCAGCGGTCGCGCTCGATCAGCTGCAGGCGCAGGCATTCGGCCACGTCGCGGGCGAAGACGCCGGTGGGCTCGAAGCCCTGCAGGCGGGTCAGCACCCCTTGCGCCTTCTCGGGCGCGCAGCCGAGACGCTCGGCGACCTCGTCCAGGTCGAGGCGCAGATAGCCGCCCTCGTCGACGCCATCGATCAGCACCTGGGCGATCAGGTGGTCGGCGCCGGCGAACCCCGCCACGGCCAGCTGATCGGCCAGGTGTTCACTGAGCGTCTTGGCGCGCTGGGCGCCGCCTTCGAGCGTCTGTTCCTCGCCATCGAAGCCGCCGCCGCGGCCGGCGCGCGACCAGTCGACCGCGCCGCCGGTCTGGTAGGCCTCCGCGCCTGAATCGTCGCCGTTGGCGTTCAGGCGCTCGCCCGGCGAGGCCTCGGCATAGAGGTCGGAGGGCGCCGCATCGATATCGGCGGCGGCGGCGGCGTCGGTGATGCGATCGAGCGCGGTCTCGCCGATCTCCGTTTCGCGTTCCGCCGCGACCGGCGCGTCGGTCTCGCCGTCGGAATCGCGCTCGTCGCGCTGCAACAGCGGATTGCGTTCGAGTTCGCCCTCGACATAGGTCTCCAGCTCGACGCTGGACAGCTGCAGCAGCTTGATCGCCTGCTGCAGCTGCGGCGTGATGACGAGGCCCTGGCCTTGCCGCAACTCTAATCGGGGACTGAGCGCCACGCGCCCTCCTGGCCTGAATCTTGCTCAGACCTTAGGTCGGGCTTTGCCACCGACTGGTTAATGCCAGCGGGGAATGCGGCGAAAAATGGGCGGTATCAACCGATCCGCGCGAGCCCAGTAGGAGCGGCCCCTTCTCCCCTCGCGGGAGAAGGTGTCAGCGCAGCTGACGGATGAGGGGCCGCGCAAGCGATGCCGATAAGGGCGCCCGGAACTCTGTGGAGGACTCGGCGCGGCCCCTCATCCGACCGGTCTCCGACCGGCCACCCATCTTCGCTTCGACTGACTTCGTCAGCCGATCGCCTGCGGCGACCGCTCCGAAACCCGCGAGGGGAGAAGGTTCTCTTTGGCGTGCTTCGATTTCAGCTGAACCGGTCGCCGAGATAGACGCGCCTCACTTCCGGGTCGGCGAGGATCTCGTCGGGGGCGCCTTCGAACAGCACCTCGCCGGCGTGGATGATCGAGGCGCGGTCGATGATGTCGAGGGTCTCGCGCACATTGTGGTCGGTGATCAGGATGCCGATGCCGCGTCCCTTCAGATAGGCGATCACCTCGCGGATATCGGCCATGGCCAGCGGATCGATGCCGGCGAAGGGCTCGTCCAGCAGCATGAAGTCCGGCTCGCTGGCCAGCGCCCGGGCGATCTCGACGCGGCGCCGCTCGCCGCCGGAGAGCGAAACCGCCGGCGCCGCGCGCAGGTGCTCGATGCGCAGCTCCTCCAGCAGGCCATCGACGGCAACGCGCGCGCGCTTGTCGCTGGGCTCGCGCATCTCGACGACGGCCATGATGTTTTCCTCCACCGTCATGCCGCGAAAGATCGATGCCTCCTGCGGCAGGTAGCCCACGCCCATGCGGGCGCGCTGGTACATGGGCTGGGCGGTGATGTTCTCGCCGTCGAGCCAGATATTGCCGTAGTCGACGCCGATCAGGCCGGTGATCATGTAGAAGCAGGTGGTCTTGCCGGCGCCGTTTGGACCCAGCAGGCCGGCGACCTCGCCACGGGCCAGCCTCAGGCTGACGTTCGACACCACCTTGCGGCCGCGAAACGACTTGCCGATCGCATCGGCGAACAGCCCGGTTCCCGCCGTCGCCGAATGTCTGATGGTCTCAAGCTTCATCGCGGCGCTTTCCGAGCCTGGGCCTTTTCAGTCGTCAAGGCTTGGACGGCGCGGATTGGAACAGGCCGACGCCCTGGCTGCCGGGATAGAGCACCGAGCGGACCCGGTTCGCCGCCCCCGCCCCCTTGGCGTTGGACTCCATGGTGGCGTGCTGGGTGTCGGTGTTGATGACCAGCCGGTTGCCGACCACGACGTTCTTGCCCTGGCTGACCACCACGTCGCCGGTCAGCGTGATGGTCTTGGCGTCGGCCAGATAGACGGCGTCGTCGCCCTTCACCACCTCGCTGGGGGTCATGTAATAGACCGAGCCGTGCGCCTCCATGCGGTCGAGCGCGCCGCACTTGCTCGAAGGGCCGCCGCCCGGCGCGGGCTGAGCCTGGGCCGCCCCCGGCTTGGCGTAGATGTTGAGCAGGTCGGTGCGCAGGCGGCTGGTGCCCTGCAAGGCCTCGACATTGCCGCGATAGATGGCCAGGCACTGCTGCGGCTGCGCCTCGAGCTGGTCGGCGGTGACGTCGACGGGGCTGTTGGAGCTGGACGACAGCTGCGCCAGGGCCGGCGCGGAATAGCCCACGGCCAGGCTGAACACCGACAAAACCACGGCCGTCCGCATCATCGCCATCGCATCCTTGAAGCTGGTCCGGGCCGCCAGCGCCTTATCTAGTGCGCATTGAGCCTGGAGTGAACCTTGCCCTGGAAAACAAGCCGCTGACCGCGATCGTAGATGGCGTAGGAATCCGCGCGGATCGAGCCCGTGGGCCCCTGGCCGACAATGGGCGCCTTGCCGGCCACCGCGCCGTTGACCGTGTCCACGATCGCCTGATCGGTGACGAAGGAATCGCCCTGGCTGTCGCGCACCGAGACGTGGCCATTGAGCAGCAGGATGCGGTTGTCCTCGCGATAGACGCCGCGGTCGGCCGAGAGCTGGGTGGGCTTCTGGCCATCGGAATCCATGGCCAGGGCGGGCTGCGTCAGGGTGATCTTCTGGATGTCGGTATTGTCGCGCGCGGCCTCGATCGCGGTCAGCACATAGGCATGGCCCTGGGCGTCGCGGCCCAGGAAGCGCGCATTGGTCATGTGGATGGTGCTGGGGCCCGCGGCCCGGCCCGCGCCGCTGGTGAACAGGCCGCCGAACAGCACCCAGCCGCCGAACACCAGCGCGATGCCCAGGATGGCGAGCGGCAGCAGCCGGCGGAAGGCCGCGATCACCAGCGAGCGCCGTCGCCAGCGGCGCATGTCGCGGGCGCGCCGCTCCAGGCGAAGGGTCTCGGCCGGGGGTGCCTGGGCGGTCACGAGCGCAGGCTCAGCTGTGGGAGAAGATGTCGACGTCTTCCCAGCCCGCCACATCCAGCTTGGCGCGCCAGGGCAGAAAATCGAATGAGGCCTGGGCCAGCTCCATGCGGCCTTCGCGCACCAGCATGGCGTCCAGCCTGGCGCGCAGGCCATGCAGATAGGCCACGTCGCTGGCCGCATAGGCCAGTTGTTCGGGGCTGAGCCGATCGGCGCCCCAGTCGGAACTCTGCTGCGCCTTGGACATGTCCGCGCCGATCAGTTCGCGCACCAGATCCTTCAGCCCGTGCCGGTCGGTATAGGTGCGGGCGAGCTTCGAGGCGATCTTGGTGCAATAGACAGGCGCGGTGGTGACGCCCAGGTGCAGGGCGAACATGGCGATGTCGAACCGGCCGAAATGGAAGAGTTTCAGGACGGCCGGGTCGGTGAGCAGCCGCTTGAGGTTCGGCGCGTCATAGGCCGGCCGGTTGAAGCGGACGATATGGCTGTCGCCGTCGCCGGCGGACAGTTGCGCCACGCACAGCGGGTCACGACCCAGGCGCAGGCCCATGGTCTCGGTGTCGATCGCCACGGCGGGACCGAGATCGAGCCCGTCGGGCAGGTCGCCGTCGTGCTGATGGATCGTCACGGGCTTCGCACCGCCTCTGGCGTTGGTGCCCAGGAAAGGACTCGAACCTTCACGGCCGTTAAGCCACTGGCACCTGAAGCCAGCGCGTCTACCAATTCCGCCACCTGGGCCTTAAAGAAGGCCGGGACCGACTAGGGCCGAACCCGACGCCAGTCAATGGCGCGTGCACGATCCGCACACATAAGCCTGCAATTCCGGGTGGCGGCTCACAACGACGTCCCTTCTCCCCTCGCGGGAGAAGGTGGCTGCGAAGCAGACGGATGAGGGGCCGCGCCGGACGAAGAATAGAGGGCGCCGGCGCGGTCGTGGAAAGCTCGGCGCGGCCCCTCATCCGACCGGTCTTCGACCGGCCACCTTCTCCCGCGAGAGGAGAAGGACCCGAGCTTGCAGTCGCCTCTTTTTCTTCTAGTGCGCCTCGTCCCAGTTCCTGGCGGCGCGGGCGTCGACGACCAGGGGGACGCTGAGGGCGACGGCGGGTTCGGCGGCGGCTTCCATCACGGCGCTGGCGACGGCGGCGGTTTCCGCGGCTTCCGCCTCCGGGGCCTCGAAGACCAGTTCGTCGTGCACCTGCAGCAGCATGCGCGCCTTAAGGCCCGCCGCCTTGAGCGCGCTCGGCATGCGGATCATGGCGCGGCGTATGACGTCGGCGGCCGTGCCCTGGATCGGGGCGTTGATCGCCGCCCGCTCGGCGAACTGGCGGTGCGCCACATTGGACGAGCGGATGTCGGGAATATTGACCTTCCGTCCAAAGAGGGTGGTGACGAAGCCGTGTTCGCGCACCTGGGCGCGGGCCTGGTCCATATAGGCGCGGATGCCGGGGAAGCGGTCGAAATAGGTCTCGATATAGGTCGCCGCCTCGTCGCGCGGGATCGACAGCTGGTTGGCCAGCCCAAAGGCCGAAATGCCGTAGATGATGCCGAAATTGATCGCCTTGGCGCGCCGGCGCGTCTCCGCCGGCATGCCTTCGATGGGTACGCCGAACATCTCGGACGCGGTCATGGCGTGGATGTCATGCCCGGCCTGGAAGGCCGTCTTCAGCTGCGGGATGTCGCCGATATGGGCGAGCAGGCGAAGCTCGATCTGGCTGTAGTCGGCGCTGATCAGCAGATGGCCCGGCTCGGCGATGAAGGCTTTCCTGATCTTGCGCCCTTCCTCCGTCCGTACCGGGATGTTCTGCAGGTTCGGATCGTTCGACGACAGCCGCCCGGTGGTGGTCGAGGCGAGCGCATAGGAGGTGTGCACCCGGCCGGTGCGCTCCGCGATCGCCAGCGCCAGATTGTCGGTATAGGTGCCTTTCAGCTTGGAGAGGATGCGCCAGTCCATCAGCACGCGCGGCAGGGCGTGCCCCTGGGCGGCCAACTCCTCCAGGATGCGCACGTCGGTGCCCCAGGCGCCGGTGGCGGTCTTTTTCGCGCCGGGCAGGCCCATCTCGCCGAACAGCACGTCGCCGATCTGCTTCGGCGAGCCCAGGTTGAACGGCCGGCCGACGATGCGCTGCGCCTCGGCCTCCAGCTCGCTCATGCGCATGGAAAAGTCGTGGCTGAGCAGGCGCAGCTGTTCGGGATCGATCCGGATCCCCTCGCACTCCATCTGCGCCAGCACCGCCGGCAGCGGCCGCTCCAGGGTCTCGTAGACGCTGAGCACGCCTTCGCGCGCCAGCCTTGGCCTTAAGCGATGATAGAGCCGCACGGTGACGTCGGCGTCCTCGGCGGCGTAAGCCGTCGCCGCCTCCAGGGCCGCATGCTTGAAGCTTTTCTGCGCCTTGCCGGTTCCGGTCACGCTCTTCAGGCTGATCGGCTCGTGGTCCAGCCACAGCTTGGCCAGGTCGGCCATGCCGTGATCGTGCAGGCCGGCCTCCAGCACATAGGAGATCAGCATGGTGTCTTCGACCGGCGAGACCGTGATCCCGTAGCGCGACAGCACCGCCAGCTCGTACTTGACGTTGTGGGCGATCTTGATCACCCCGGGGTCTTCCAGCAGCGGCTTCAGGCGCGCGATCACCTCGGCCAGCGGCAGCTGCTGCAGATCGCTGGCGGCGAACTGCAGGCCCTCGTCGCCCTCGCCGCTATGGCCGAGCGGAATGTAGCAGGCCTCGCCCGGGGCCACGGCCAGCGAAACGCCGCACAGGCCGGCATTGGCCGAGGACGGCGAATCCGTCTCGGTGTCGAAGGCGACCAGGCCCTCGGCGCGGGCGCGGGCGATGAAGCCGTCCAGCGTCGCCAGGTCGCGCACGCAGACATAGCCGCTGGCGTCCATCGGCTTGGCCGGCGCGGGCTCGGCCGCGGGCCTGGGCGCCGGCGCCGCGCCGCCGTTCATCGCCTCGGCGACGCGCCGGGCCAGGGTGCGGAACTCCATGGTCTCGAGGAACTGCGCCAGCACCGCCGCGTCTGGCTCGGCGACGTCCAGCTCGTCGATCGGCGCCGGCAGCGGCGTATCGCAGTCCAGCCGCACCAGCTCGCGCGACAGGCGGATCTGGTCGGCGAAGTCGATCAGGGTCTGGCGGCGCTTGTCCTGCTTGATCTCGCCGGCGCGGGCCAAGAGCGTGTCGAGGTCGCCATATTCCAGGATCAGCGCCGAGGCGGTCTTGATGCCGATGCCCGGCGCGCCCGGCACATTGTCGACCGAGTCGCCGCACAGGGCCTGGACGTCGACCACCTTGTCGGGCGGCACGCCAAACTTCTCGGCCACCTCGGAGGGCCCCAGGCGGATGTTCTTCATCGGATCGAACATCGAGACCCGCTCGCCGACCAGCTGCATCAGGTCCTTGTCGGAGGAGACGATCACCACCTCGCCGCCGATGTCGCGCACGTGGCAGGCGTAGGCGGCGATCAGGTCGTCGGCCTCATAGCCGGGCAGCTCGATACACGGCACGCCGAAGGCCTTGGTCGCCTCGCGCACCAACGGGAACTGCGGCACCAGGTCCTCGGGCGCGGGCGGCCGGTGGGCCTTGTATTCGGCATAGAGGTCGTTGCGGAAGGTCCGCTCGGAATGGTCGAAGATCGCCGCCAGATGGGTCGGCGCATCGGGCGCGGCCTTCATGTCGACCAGGAGCTTCCACAGCATGTTGCAGAAACCGGCCACCGCGCCGACCGGCAGGCCGTCCGACTTGCGCGTCAGCGGCGGCAGGGCGTGGTAGGCGCGGAAGATGTAGCCGGAGACGTCGATCACATAGAGCCGGATCGCTGGGCCGTCCTGGGTCATTTCCCGCGGAATGTCGGCGAGGGTGTCGGGCGCGTCGGCGAGGGTGTCGGTCATGGAAGAAAGATAGGCGCTTCCGCGGCCGAGGTCAGCCCTTGCCGGTCAACCGAACCATGAGCCTCGCCCGGCCAGGAAGCCTGGCCCCAGGACCGACAGGCAAAGGCCGACCAGCATCATGGCCACGAGGATGCGGCTGACGACGGCGTCGGCTGGAAGCGTGGCCGACCTGACCGCGGGGTTGGCCAGCAACAGCAGCCACAGGCCGAACTGCGCGGCCAGCATCAACAGGTACAGCCACAGGATCATGGCGCGGTTCCCTCCCGCCAGCGGTCAGATCGGCGTGCGATAGCGGCGCTGCCACACCACCGCGGCGAACAGGCCGACGGCCACGATCAGGCCGCTCCACAGGCCTGGGCTGGTCAGGAAGCCGACCGGATCGATTTGGACGGACTCGATGCCCACGCCCGCGCCGCCGATGCGACTGGTGAAGGCTTCGGTCAGGCCGCCCTTGATCCGGTAGCGCAACAAGGCGTCCACATAGCCGGTGCCGAAGGCCAGCCGCTCGAAGACCGCGATCGCCAGCGGCGGCCCGACCGCCCACAGAAAGGTCGCGCGCCGCGCCCAGCCCGAGACCAGCATCAGCCAGCCCCAGATCGGCGCATGCCAGAGCGCCAGGCAGACCAGCAGGTAGGCCAGGTCGAGCCAGCTGTTGAGCACCGGAAACTGGGTCCACAGCGCGGTCGCCGGCAGACCGATCGTCGGCAGGATCGCCAGGCTGGCTGCCAGGATGATCAGCTGGGTCGCGACGATGACCAGCAAGGTGACGACCGGCAAAACGACCAGCGGCAGGGCCGCCTTGGCCAGCACCGTGGTCAGGTCCGAGACCGGCAGCGACTTCCAGAACAGGATCGAGCGGTCGCGG
>DASYAQ010000160.1:0-7505 GCA_036501225.1 Caulobacteraceae bacterium
GGCCATCCGGTGGCGCGGACGCCGGAGGCCACGCGCGCCGCCATCACCCGGGAGACCGCCGCCAAGATCGCCGCCAACCCGCGCGCGGCCGCCCAGGTGCTCGGCCTGCGGACCGGCAAATGAGCGACTTCGACGCTGTCGCCACCGGCCGACGCGTGCTCGGCGTCGAGGCCGACGCCCTGGCCGGCCTGGCCGCCAGCCTGGGCGAGGACTTCATCAAGGCGGTCGAGGCGATGGCCGCCGCCAAGGGCCGGGTGGTGCTGACCGGGGTGGGCAAGTCCGGGCATGTCGGCCGCAAGATCGCCTCGACCCTGGCCTCCACCGGCGAGCCGGCCCTCTTCGTCCACGCCACCGAGGCGGCGCATGGCGACCTGGGCATGATCGGCCTCGACGACGTGGTGGTGGCGCTGTCCAAGTCCGGCGAGACCCGCGAGCTCGCCCCGATCATCGGCTATGCCAAGCGCTTCTCGATCCCGCTGATCGCCATCACCGCCGTTGCGGAGAGCGCGCTGGGCCACGCCGCCGACATCGTCCTTGTCCTTCCGGAAGCGCCGGAAGCCGCCGAACCGCTCGATGCGCCCACCACATCGACGACGCTGCAGATGGCGCTCGGCGATGCGCTCGCCGTGGCCCTGCTCGAGCGACGCGGCTTCACCAACAGCCACTTCAGCGTGCTGCATCCGGGCGGCAAGCTGGGGGCCGGCCTGCGTCTGGTCGGCGACCTGATGCACGGGCCGGACGAACTGCCGCTGGTGGCGCCCGAGACGCCGATGGCCGCGGCGATCGTGGTGATGAGCGCCAAGCGCTTCGGCTGCGTCGGCGTGGTCGATCCGGCCGGCCGGCTGATCGGCATCGTCACCGACGGCGACATCCGCCGCCATATCGAGGGCCTGCTGGACCGTTGCGCCGCCGATGTGATGACCAGCACGCCCCGGGTCGCCGCTCGCGACACCCTGGCCGCCGAAGCCATGCAGCTGATCGCCGGCGTCACCGTTCTGTTCGTTGTCGAGGACGAACGGCCGGTCGGAATTCTCAGCATGCACGACCTCTTGCGCGCCGGGGTGATGTAGAAGGACGCCATGCTGCCGATCCCCCGCGCCGACATCGCCGAAAACACCGCGGCCTATGAGACCGGTCCGCTGGTCAAGCCGACCGGGTTCCGCGAGTACGACGCGCGCTGGCTGCTCGGTTCGGAGATCAACCTCTTGGGCATCCAGGCGCTGGGCCTGGGCCTGGGGACCTATATCCACGAGCTTGGCCAGTCGCGGATCGTGGTCGGCCACGATTACCGCGCCTATTCGCTTTCGGTGAAACAGGCCCTGACCATCGGCCTGATCGCCGCCGGCTGCGACGTCTGCGACATCGGCCTGGCCATCACGCCGATGGCCTATTTCGCGCAGGTCAGCCTCGACGTCGCCTGCGTCGCCATGGTCACCGCCAGCCACAACGAGAACGGCTGGACCGGCGTGAAGATGGGGGCTCAGCCGCCGCTGACCTTCGGGCCGGACGAGATCGGGCGGCTGAAGCAGATCGTGCTCACCGCCGGCTGGCGCGAACGGCCGGGCGGGCGGCTGACCCGCATCGAGGGCATGGACGAGCGCTATATCGCCGACGCGGCCGGACGCGTGCGCTTGAGCCGGCCGTTGAAGGTGATCGCCGCCTGCGGCAACGGCACCGCCGGGGCCTTCGCCCCCGAGGCCCTGCGGCGGATGGGGGTCAGCGAGGTCATCGAGATGGACTGTGAGCTCGACTGGACCTTCCCGCGCTACAATCCCAATCCCGAAGACCACGTCATGCTGGACGCCATGGCCAGGCGGGTGCTGGAGACCGGCGCGGACCTGGCGCTTGGCTTCGACGGCGACGGCGACCGCTGCGGGGTGGTCGACGACCAGGGCGACGAGATCTTCGCCGACAAGATCGGCCTGATGCTGGCGCGGGACCTGGCGCCAACGCACAAGGGCGCGACCTTCGTGGTCGACGTGAAATCCACCGGCCTGTTCGCCACCGATCCGGTGCTGGCGGCCAATGATTGCACCACGGTCTATTGGAAGACCGGCCACAGCTACATCAAGCGCAAGACCGCCGAGCTGGGCGCGCTGGCCGGGTTCGAGAAGAGCGGCCACTTCTTCTTCAACCCGCCGCTCGGGCGTGGCTACGACTGCGGCCTGACCTCGGCGGCCGCCGTGCTGGGCATGCTCGACCGCAATCCGGGCAAGTCGATCAGCGGGCTGAAGAACGCCCTGCCGGTCGCCTGGACCTCGCTGACCATGTCGCCGCACTGCGACGACGAGCTGAAATACGCCGCGGTCGACAAGATCGTGAAGGAATACGAGGCCCTGGGCGCCGCAAAAGGCAAGATTCTCGGCCGCGCCATCACCGACGTGATCACCGTCAACGGCGTCCGCGTGGCGCTGGAGGACGGTTCGTGGCTGCTGGTCCGCGCCTCGTCGAACAAGCCGGAAATGGTCGTGGTGGTGGAAAGCACCCAGTCGGACGCCGACATGCGCGCCCTCTTCCGCGACGAGGTCAAACCCAGGCTGGCCAAACACGCCGAGATCGGGGCATACAACCAGGAAATCTAGGCCTCCGGGGAGCTGAAAGCCGATGCGCGTGGCCATGATCGGAACCGGCTATGTCGGCCTGGTTTCCGGCGCTTGTTTCGCCGACTTCGGCCACACCGTCACCTGTATCGACAAGGACGCCGACAAGATCGCGCGGCTGGAAGCCGGCGTCATGCCGATCTACGAGCCCGGCCTGGAGGCCCTGGTGGCGCAGAATGTGCGCGAGGGGCGGCTGGCCTTTTCCATCGATACCGAAACCGCGGTGAGCGAGGCCGATGCGGTCTTCATCGCCGTCGGTACCCCGTCCCGACGCGGCGACGGCCATGCCGACCTGACTTACGTCTATGCCGCGGCCGAGGAGATCGCCCCCTTTCTGGACGGCTTCACCGTGGTGGTGACCAAGTCGACCGTGCCGGTGGGCACCGGCGACCAGATCGAGACCATCATCCGGCAAAAGCGCCCCGACGCCGACCTGGCCGTGGTCTCCAACCCGGAATTCCTGCGCGAGGGCGCGGCGATCAACGATTTCAAGCGGCCGGACCGGGTGGTGGTGGGCCTGAACGACGAGCGGGCGCGGCCGGTCATGACCGCCCTCTACCGTCCGCTCAATCTGAACGAGACGCCGATGCTATTCACCGAACGGCGCACCTCGGAGCTGATCAAGTATGCGTCCAACGCCTATCTGGCCATGAAGATCACCTTCATCAACGAGATGGCCGATCTGTGCGAGGCCCTGGACACCGACGTGCAGCAGGTGGCGCGCGGCATCGGCCTGGACAACCGCATCGGCTCGAAGTTCCTGCATGCCGGGCCCGGTTTCGGCGGTTCGTGCTTTCCCAAGGATACGCTGGCCCTGGTGCGGACCGCCGACGACGCCGGCAGCCCGGTCACCCTGGTCGAGGCGGTGGTCAAGGCCAACGATGCGCGCAAGCTGGCCATGGCCGGCAAGGTGATCCGCGCCCTGGGCGACGATCTGAGCGGCAAGACCATCGCGGTGCTCGGCCTGACCTACAAGCCCAATACCGACGACATGCGCGCCGCGCCCAGCCTGGACATCATCCCCGCCCTGCAAGGCCGCGGCGCCCGCATCCAGGCCTTCGATCCCGAGGGCCACGAGGCGCGCCAGCTGCTGCGCGACGTCGACTTCAAGCCGGGCCCCTACGAGGCCGCCGAGGCCGCCGACTGCCTGCTCATCCTGACCGAATGGGACCAGTTCCGCGCGCTCGACCTGGAGCGGGTCAAGGACCTGATGCGCGGCGCCCTGGTGGTCGACCTGCGCAACATCTACCGCCCCGCCGAGATGCGCGCCCATGGCTTCCGCTATGTCAGCGTCGGGCGGCGGGAGGACGCCGCCTGAATCTGCGTCGCTGTAGCTTGTATATCCAATGGATATCCTCTAGCGTCTGGGTCGAGCAGGAAGTCGGCCATGCGGGTTCAGATCAGCAAGTGGGGAAATAGTCTCGGCGTCCGCATCCCAAAGGATGTCGCGCGCCGCGTTGGGCTGGCGGCGGGCGCCCAAGTCGAGGTGGAAGCGGAAGGGGGTCGCATCGTCATTGCGCCCTCCGCGCCTCGCTATCGGCTCGAGGACCTTCTCAAAGGCATGACGCCCGAAGCCATGCGTGACGCCTTCGACTGGGGGCCCGATGTCGGCCGCGAGGTTGTTGACGAGTGAGCTACCAGCCCGAGGCCGGCGACCTGATCTGGACCGATTTCGACCCCAGGATCGGGCGCGAGCAATCCGGCCGGCGGCCGGCTCTGGTGCTTTCCGCCAAGGCCTTTTGGCTGGCGAGCGGCTTTGCGATCGTCTGTCCGATCACATCCAAGGTGCGCCCGTTCGGATCGAGCGTCCTCCTGCCGGAAGACTCAGCTGTCACCGGTGAGGTTCTCACGAGTCAGGTTCGCAGCATCGACACCAAGGCGCGACCGATCGCGTTCGCGGAGTGCGTGGCTCCGGCCTCGGTCCTGGAGGAAGTCCGGGCCAAGCTTGCGGTGCTCATCGGCCTGGAGGCTTAGGGCCGACCGCCAGCTTGGCCTTCAACGCGCCAGGTTGTTCAAATCGACGCCGTAGAGCGCCGCATTGCGGGCCATATAGGCGGGGCGGGGCTCGATCGGCTGGCCGGCGACGGCCGCGTCCAGCATGTCGAGGAAGGTGTGCCAGCCCATGGCGTTCTGGCCCTCGAACCGCTCCAGCACCGGCAGGTGGGTGAGGGTCAGAAGAACCTCTTCCCCGCGCGGCGCCAATTCGAGGGTCAGATAGGACTCCGGATAGGGCGACTCCTCCTCGCCTGGACCGAAGACGTTCCAGGTGTAGGCCAGCCTGCGGTGCGGCTTCCATTGGGTGACGACGCCGCGGATATGGCCGCCGCCGAGGCGGACGGCGCCGCCCTCGCGCGGCTCGATCAACCCGTCCTCGCCGTACCAGGCGGCGAGCTTGCCGGGCTCGCTGAGGTGGGCCCAGACCTGCTCCACCGATCCGGGCAGACGGCGCTCGAACCGCACCGCCGGCACGCGCAGCACCTGACCCAAATTGTTCATCTTGCCTGCTCCGTCCTCAGTTGGGCTTCCAGGGCGTCCAGCCGGCTCGACCAGAAGCGGCGGATCTGGGCGATCCAGGCCGACATCTCGTCGACGCCCTCGGGGTCGAGTTCGTAGATGCGCCGCTGCGCCTCGGCCCTCACCCGCACCAGCCTCGCCAGCCGCAGGGTCTTCAGGTGCTGCGAGATCGCCGGGGCGCTGATGGAAAAGCGGCTGGCGATGTCGCCGGAGCTCAGGGCGCCCTCGGCGAGCGTCTCCACGATGCGTCGGCGGGTGGGATCGGCGAGCGCGGCCAGACTGTCCATGGCCGCCAATCTGAACTCTACGCTTAATTAAGTCAACACTACATCGCAACCAAGGAACCGTCCTGAGCGCCCATTCGTTTTTTCCGCGGGCGCCACTTCAAAACCAGCGCCTTCGTCGGATCCGAATGCGTCCGCGGAGGGCTCATCGCGAAGGAGCGAAATCTTGTCTGCCATCACCCCGATCCCACGCTATCGCCTGGCGCTCTGCGCCGCGGTCGCCGCCGGCCTCGCGCTGGCCGCCCCGGGCCTGCCGGCCCAGGCGCAGAACTACGGCTATGACTACGGCCGCTACGACAACGGCCCGCAATATGTCGACGAGAACGGCGACGTCACCGTCCAGGCGCTGCCGCGCGAGGAACGCGACCCGGCCACCGGTGGGCTCTACGAACGAACCTATGCCTCGCGCGTGGTCAGCTACGCCGACCTCGACCTGAATTCCCGCTGGGACGTGCGCGAGCTGCGCGCCCGCGTGGTCCGCGCCGCCCGCGACGTCTGCGACGAGCTGGAAAACGACCCCATGCTGGTCACCGCGCCCGACGATCCGCCCTGCGTCTCCACGGCGGTCCGGCGGGCCATGTACCAAGTCCCTGTCCCCGACTATTTCGACGGCCAGGACTAGCGGTTAGAGCCGCGCCCGCCGGGGGAGCGCCTCTCGGCGGGGGTCCGGGCGCCGCCTGCCTCCCTCACGCGGCGGCCTGTTTCACCGCGCCGACGATGTCGCGCACCACCTGGGCGACCAGCTTGGCGTCATCGCCTTCGGCCATGATGCGGATCAAGGGCTCGGTGCCGGAGGGGCGCACCACCAGGCGGCCGGACGCGTTCAGCCTGGCCTCGCCGTCGGCGATGGCCGCCTTGACCTCGGCATCGTCCAGCGGTTTGGCGCCGTTGGTGAACCGGACATTCTCCAGCTTTTGCGGCACCGGCTCGAACTGTTGGGCGAGCGCGCTCATCGGCTGGTCGGACTGGACCAGCACGGCCAGGACCTGCAAAGCGGCGATCAGGCCGTCGCCGGTGGTGGAGAAGTCCGACAGGATGACGTGGCCGGACTGTTCGCCGCCCAGGTTGAAGCCGCCGTCGCGCATGCGGGCCGAGACATAGCGGTCGCCGACCGCCGTCCGCTCCAGGGTCAGGCCGCGTTGGCTCATGAACCGCTCCAGGCCGAGGTTGGACATCACCGTGCCCACCACCCCGCCGCCCTTCAGCCGGCCGGCGTCCGCCCAGGCCGAGCCGATGATGGCCATGATCTGATCGCCGTCGACCACCTCGCCGCGCTCGTCGCAGATCAAGAGCCGATCGGCATCGCCATCCAGGGCGATGCCGATATCGGCGCGGTATTCCCGCACCGCCTTGGTCAGGGTCTTCGGATAGGTCGAGCCGCATTCCAGATTGATGTTGAAGCCGTTGGGCGAGACCCCGATCTCCTTCACCTCGGCGCCCAGCTCATAGAGGGCGGTCGGCGCGACCTTGTAGGCGGCCCCGTTGGCGCAATCGATCACCACGCGCAGGCCGTTCAGGTTCAGCCGGCGTGGGAAGGTGCCCTTGACGATCTCGACATAGCGGGCGGCGGCCTCGTCGTTGCGCACCACGCGGCCAAGCTCGGTCGGCTCGGCCAGACCCTCCTGCAGGCCCTCGTCCATCAGCGCCTCGATGCTTAGTTCGATCTCGTCGGAGAGCTTGTAGCCGTCCGGGCCGAACAGCTTGATGCCGTTGTCGGCGAAGTCGTTGTGCGAGGCGGAGATCATGACGCCGAGGTCGGCGCGCATCGAGCGGGTCATCATCGCCACGCCCGGCGTCGGCAGCGGCCCGAACAGGCGCACGTCCATGCCGACGCTGGTGAAGCCCGCGACCAGCGCCGGCTCGATCATGTAGCCGGACAGGCGCGTGTCCTTGCCGATCACCACCAGGTGGCGCCGGTCACCGCCCGAGCGGAACAGCTTGCCGGCGGCCAGGCCCACGCGCAGCGCCACCTCGGCCGTCATCGGATGGCGGTTGGCCTGGCCGCGGATGCCATCGGTTCCGAAGTAGACGCGCTTGCTCATCTTGGGGTCAGCCTCAGGTTTTTAGCGAAACGTTCCGAAATGGGGATTTATTCGACTAAGCGTCA
>DASYAQ010000161.1:0-2957 GCA_036501225.1 Caulobacteraceae bacterium
CCCCGCCTCGTCCAAGGCCTCGGCGTGCAGATCGGCCAGCATGACGTTCAGCCCGCGCGCCGCCATGATCTTGGCGGCGGCCAGGCCGATGCCGCTGGCCGCGCCGGTGATCACCGCGGTGCGGCCGGCTTCGAGGGCGGGGTGGGTCATTCGGCGTCTCCTTAGTCGACCGGCCAGCCCGGCCGGCGCATCGAAAACATCGCTTCGGGCGTGATCTCGAAATAGTCGCCCATGCGGCCGGCGCGCAGGATCGGCCGCGCGGTGGCGGTCTCATAGACCCCGTCGGTGATGAAGCGCGGGTCGATGTAGATCATCACCACTTCGCCCAGGATCAGCCAGGTATCGGCCTTGACCCCGTCGGCGCCCTGCAGCTGGACCAGCTGGCTCAGCCGGCACTCGAAATTGACCGGGCTTTCCTTGACGCGGGGGGCGGAGATCAGACGGCTTGGCGCGCGGGTCAGGCCAGCCAACTCGAACTCGTCGATCTCCGGCGGCGCCGGCGTGCAGGTGATGTTCATCGGCTCGGCCAGGGCCTTGGTGGCGAGGTTCCAGCAGAATTCGCCGCTGGCCTCGATATTGGCCACCGAATCCTTCCAGCCGATGGTGGAGAAGCCGATGATCGGCGGGCGGTAGTTGAAGGCGTTGAAGAAGCTGTAGGGCGCCAGATTGGCCACCCCGGCGGCGTTGATCGAGGAGATCCAGCCGATCGGACGCGGCCCGACGATGGCGTTCAACGGATCGTGTTTCAGGCCGTGGCCCTTGGCGGGTTCGTAAGCGTGCGCGGTCTCGTCGGCCATGAGCGAAGGTTTAGGGCGCGAGCGGCCGAAACGATAGCCGCGACGCATCCCCTTCCCGCACGCCCGGCTTTGCGCGACAGTGGCTGAAAATAGGATGGGAGACCGCCATGGCCGATGATGTCAGCGCCGAACTGAAGGCCGCCAATGAGACGATCCGGCTGTGGCCGGACGGCGCGCCGCGGACCATTCCCGACGTCGGGCCGGAGATCGTGTTCCGCTCGCCGCCATCGGGCGGCGGCGACACCAACATGCTGCGCAACGTCTCGGACCCGACCCTGACCGTCTTCCCGGCCAATCCGGCCAAGGCCAATGGCATCGGCGTCATCGTCGCCCCCGGCGGCGGCTGGCGCATCCTGGCCTGGGAGCACGAGGGCATCGACCTGGCCAACTGGCTGGCCGCGCGCGGCTATACCGCCTTCCTGCTGAAATACCGGGTCATGGGCACGCCGCTCGATGAGGCCGCCTTCACCGAATCGCGCCAGCCGCCGCCCGGGCCCAATCCATTCGAAAAGGCCGCCAATGCGCCGCGCGCCCTGGCCGAGCTGACCCGGGGCAGCAAGTCGACCGCCTATGCCCGCGAGATCGCCTGCGAGGATGGCGTCCGCGCGCTCGGCCTGATCCGCGAGCGCGCCGGCGACTGGGGCGTCAAGCCGGATCGGATCGGCATGATCGGCTTTTCCGCCGGCGCCTTCCTGGCCGTCGACGTGGCCATGGCGGCCGAGACCAATCTCGCCTTCGTCGCGCCCATCTATGGCGGCGAGACCGGCGGCCGGCCCATCGCCGCCGACGCCCCGCCGCTGTTCACCACCATCGCCCAGGACGACCGCATGTTATTCAAGGTGGTCGAGGGCCTCTATGCCGACTGGTCCAATGCCGATCGGCCGGCCGAGCTGCACATCTTCGCCAAGGGCGGCCACGGCTTCGGCATGGTCCGGCGCGGCCTGCCGGTGGACCGCTGGATCGACCTCTTGGAAGACTGGCTGGCGGATCAGGGCTTCGCTTAGGGATCGCGAGGCGGCCGCGGGCGTTATCTTGGTTTCAGGATCGGCTCGAGGACCAAAGGCCATGGGTTCGAAAACTTTTGTCATGCTTGGCGCGGCTCTGGCGCTCGGCGCCGGCGGCGCCAGCGCCCAGGACATGAATGCGCTCGCCCGCGAACAGGTCGGCGTGCCGCTGGCGGTCTCCGACGCCGCCGCCCAGCCCTGGACGCTGGAAACCGCCGGTCGCACGGTCTGCAGGGTCAGGCTGGGCGGCGCGGCCCTCTCCAGGGGCGTCTATCACGCCGACATCCCGGGCGATTGCGGCCAGGTCCTGCCGGCCGGCGTCGCGGGCTGGCGGCCGGTGACCGACGGCGCGGCCCTGGTCGACGGCCAGGGTCAGGTGCTGATCGACTTCAACCGCTGGAGCAACAGCCTGCTGGTCTCGCACCAGTCGAGCGGCGTCGACATCCAGCTGCGCCGCGGCAGCTAGAGCAGGCCCGCGGAAGAGTGTGAAGCGGTTTTCCGTGATCTAGTAGGTCACGTCGGCGGTGTCCGTGACGACGTTGCAAAAGCCGTCGATGCCCTTGTCGTCGCCCCAGAACACGATCCGCGTTATGCCCGGGCCGGTCAGGGTGAAGCGCTGCGCCGGCACGTCGGAATAGCTGCGAATCTCGGCCTCGCCCACCGAGCCGAGCGCACGGCCTTCCGCATCCATGGCGGTCGCTGTCCAGACCGGGTGGGTGACGCCGCTGGGCCCCGCGACCAGCCGTGAGCGATTGAAGGCGAAGTTCACCGCGGGCCGGTCGAAGACCATGGCGTACTGGCAGGGGTGGCCGCCCTGTTGCAGCAGAACCGTATCGCCGCGCGCACCGGCCAGCGCATCGCCGCCATAGACGTCGCGCGAATCCATCATCACCACCGGCTGATCGGCGGGCGCCTCGAAGGTGATCCCCTTCGGCCGGAAGGCGGCGTTGAGCTCGGCGCCCTTCACCCCCTCGCGTGGAAAATCCTGTGCGACCGCCGCGGCGGCCGCCAGGGCCAGGGCGAGACCGGCAGCCAGGGCTGCGAGATGAGTCTTCATGCGTATAGCTCCTTAGCGCCGATAGGCTTCGACCCGGCCGCTGGGGCCGATGAACCAGGACGCGACCCAGCCGGTCAGGCCGACGACGATGGCGCCCAG
>DASYAQ010000162.1:0-11708 GCA_036501225.1 Caulobacteraceae bacterium
GGAGCCAATCGCCAAGCTGAGCGTTGGGTTGGTTGAACAAGTTTGCACAAGGACCGCCGCATGCCTGCTCCAGCCGATCCCGACGCGCAATTCCAATCCGACCTGGTCGCCCTCCTGCCGCAGATGCGGGCCTTCGCGCGCTCGCTGACCGGCGACCGGACGCAGGCGGACGACCTGGCTCAGGAGGCCATGCTCAAGGCCTGGCGCGGACGCGGCGGCTTCCAGATCGGCACCAACCTGAAGGCCTGGACCTTCATGATCGTGCGCAACCAGTTCCTTTCCGACAAACGCCGCTCGTGGCGTTCCCAGCCGCTGGATCCGGAAGTGGCCGAACGCACCCTGGTCGCGGCCGACAGCCCCTCCGCCACGCTCGAGGTCGCCGAAGTGCGCCGGGCGATGATGATGCTGTCGGACGAACAGCGCGAGGCGCTGATCCTGATCGGCGCGGCGGGCATGTCCTATGAAGAGGCGGCCGATATCTGCCAGACCGCCGTCGGCACCATCAAGAGCCGGGTCAGCCGTGCGCGCGCCGCCCTGCAGGTTATCCTCGCCGGCGGCGAACTCTGCGAAGCCGACGTCATGCCCAGCGAGGCCGCCGCCGCCATCTACCGCGAGGCCGACAGCTTGAGAGCCGCCGCCTTCGCCCGCGCGGCCTGAATTAGTGAATTGATGCCGATGTGAGCGTCCGTTTATGGCAGCGGCATTCAACCGTTCGGTGCAATGTTGAGCGCCTCGGTCTCGTCCGCCAGGGCCGCCATCGCCTCTAGCGCCCTTCCCAAATCGCTTGAGGAAGTCCCCAATCCAGCCAGGGTGTTCTCCATCCGGCTTCGAAAGGCGCGTGGTGTGGCGGCGAAGCTGTCCGCCAGCAAGACCGAGCCCTTCTCGTTGAGCCACCACTCGCGGTTCACCGCGAACAAGGCCTGGGTCACGCAGGCGGCTGCCCGATAGGCGCAACCCGCAACATAGGCGACATCACCCCGCTTGGCGCCCTTGAGGCCTATGAGGACGCTGAACCGCGCCTCGTCGATGGAGCGCGCGATTACCTTGGCGCGTAGCGGTTCGGGGTATAGCGACAGTCGCCGCTTGCGGGATTCGATCGCGCCCTCGGGGTCCCACAGTACTTGGCAGGTTGCGATCTCGCCGGCATAGATGATCGATGGAAAGCCCGCAGGATGGCCCTGCTGATAGTTCCGCTCAAAACCGCCGGCGAGCGCCTCATCCAAGATCAGGTCAACACGTTCGAGGTCGCGGTAGATCAAGTCGACCGCGTGACCTCGCACTTTCAGCCAGCCGCCGCCGTCGACCCACGGCCCCCAGCCCCCGAATTGCGTGACCAGGCCCGACCGCTTGTCGTCGTCTAGCGCGGCCGCCGCGACGTCCAAGGCGGCGGGGTCGAATGGTCGAGCCCTTCGATAGTAGAGCCCGATATCGTAGTCGGAATCGGGCCGATGCCGCCGCCTTCCGCGCGAGCCGCCCAGGACGATGGCCGCGACGCCAGCGATCGGCGACAGGGCTTGCCCGATGGCGGCCAGCAGCGTGTTCTCTTCGTCTTGGTCCGCCATTTCACACGCCGCCGCAGCTCGGCGGTCTGCCTGGTGTCTGACTCACTCCACTAATTCGCCGTCTTCGGCGCGCCCGACGGCGGGCCGGGGGAGGCGATATCGGCGACGGCCTTCCACGAGCCGTCGGCCTGCTTCTTGTAGACGGTCACGTAGGAGCCGGACTGCACCAGCTTGGCCTGGGCGCCCGCGGAGGTCTCGGTCTCGGTGAAGTGGCCTTGCGTATAGGCCATGTCGCCGCCGGCGGCGATCTCCACCTTGTCGGCCGCGAAGGTCAGGCTGAAGTTCGGGTCCTTGAACGCCTGGGTCATGCCGGCCTGAATCGCCGCCGGCCCGCGCAGCGGGTCGGAGCCGGGCCCGATATCGACGGCGTCGGCGGTGTAATAGCTGGCGAACCGGGCCGGATCGCGCGCCGCGGAGTCGGCGTTCCACTGCACCTCGGTGGCCCTGACGGCAGCCGCTTCCTTGGCCGTGTCCACCGGGGCGGCGTTGCAGGCGCTGGCCAGCAGAAAGACCAGCACGGTCGTGGCGCAGGCGATTCCTTTGATGATCATGACGTTTCTCCCCCTGGATTGGGCCATTTTACACCGAATTCAGATCGTCAAAACCTCCACGCCCAGACGACGCGCCGCGTCAACGAGTGCTACGTCGCACGACGCCAGCGGTCGCCGGCTGCGTAACGCCAACTCCAGATAGGCGGCATCGTAGAGCGTCAGATTCTCTTCGCGGGCAAGCAGCCGTGTCTCCTGCCAAGCGCGAGCGTCCGTTTCGGAGTCGGGCGTGATCGCAAGGCGGCTAAGTCGTTGCAGAGAGCGGTCAGCATAGGCTTCGTCGCATCGCCCGCGGCGAACCGCGTTGCGCAAGACATTGGCCACCTCCAGCCGCCAGAGCGAAGGCACGATCGCACCCTCTGTCGCAACGCGCCGCATCACGCCATGCGCGGCCTCGATGTTCTCGTCATCGAAGAGCCAGGCGATCGTCATCGACGCATCGAGCACAAGGCTCATCCGCGCCGGCCCTCGTCCAACAGGTCGCGAATGCTGATGCCGCCAAGCGAATGACTTTTGGCCTCGATCGCGATCTCATCGGCCGCCGCCTGCGCGTCGGTCAGCGCGAGCGCCCGGGCCGAGGCGCGATGGATCAGGATATCGCCTTCGCGCGCCTCGATTTCCACCAGTTCGCCGTCGCTCAATCCAGTCGCCTTCACCAACTCGGTCGGCATGCGGATCGCGAGGTTCTTGCCCCATTTCCCGACGATGGCTCGTGACATCCGGTTGCTCCAAATCGAGAGATATCCTCGCATATCCTTCGCTTTCCGACAATTCAAAATCTGCGGAGTCGGTCATGGTAAGAAATTCTTATCGGCATCGGCGGTTGCTCAATGCGGCCTGAGCGGTGATCTTCGCCGCGCCAGCAAACGGAGCCGCGCGTCGATGAACGATCCGAAGACCGACTGGGAGATCGCCAGCACAGCGGTGCTCGAGCCGATCCAGGCGATCGCCGACCGGCTCGACATTCCGCCCGCGGCGATCGAGCCCTATGGCCGGCACAAGGCCAAGCTCAGTCTGGACTTCGTCGCCGAACAGCTGGCCCGGCCGCGCGACGGCAAGCTGATCCTGGTCACCGCGATCAATCCCACCCCCGCCGGCGAGGGCAAGACCACCACCACGGTGGGTCTGGGCGACGCGTTGAACCGGATCGGCAAGCGGACGGCCATCTGTCTGCGCGAGCCCAGCCTGGGCCCCTGTTTCGGCGCCAAGGGCGGCGCGGCCGGCGGCGGCTATGCCCAGGTCGTGCCCATGGATGAGCTAAACCTTCACTTCACTGGAGACTTCCACGCCATTGGAATTGCTAATAATCTTCTGGCGACGATGGTCGACAATCACATCCATTGGGACAATCCGCTGAACATCGACGCCCGCCGCGTCACCTGGCGGCGCTGCCTGGATATGAACGACCGGGCGCTGCGCCAGATCGTCTCCTCGCTCGGCGGTCCGGCCAACGGCCAGCCGCGCGAGGACGGCTTCGACATCACCGTGGCCTCGGAGGTGATGGCCATCCTCTGCCTGGCCGACTCGCTGGACGATCTCGAGCGCCGGCTGGCCAATATCGTGGTCGGCCAGACCCGCGACCGCATACCCGTCCGCGCCAGCGACCTGAAGGCGTCGGGGGCCATGACCGCGGTGCTGAAGGACGCGATCAAGCCCAACCTGGTGCAGACGCTGGAGAACAATCCGGTCCTGGTGCACGGCGGCCCGTTCGCCAATATCGCCCATGGCTGCAATTCGGTGCTGGCCACCCGGATGGGGCTGAAGCTCGCCGACTATGTGGTCACCGAGGCCGGCTTCGGCGCCGACCTGGGGGCGGAGAAGTTCTTCGACATCAAGTGCCGCAAGGCCGACCTCTTCCCCGACCTGGCGGTGATCGTGGCGACGGTGCGGGCGCTGAAATTCCACGGCGGGGTGAAACGCGGCCGGCTGGGCCGCGAAAACGTCGCGGCGGTGACCGGCGGCATGGCCAATCTGGAGCGGCACATCGAGAACATCCGCAAGTTCGGCGTGCCGCCCATCGTCGCCATCAACCACTTCACCGCCGACACCGCCGCCGAGCAGCAGGCGATCGTCGCCGGCTGCGCGGCCATGGGGGTCCAGGCCGTGATCTGCCGCCATTGGGCCGAGGGCGGCGCGGGGGCCGAGGACCTGGCCCGGGCGGTGGTCGCGGCGATCGACCAGGCCGAGGCCAATTTCCATACCCTCTACCCCGACGATATGCCGCTTTTGAAGAAGATCGAGACCATCGCCTTCCAGATCTATCGCGCCGGCGAGGTGGTGGTCGCCAAGGCCGCCGCCGACCGCCTGGCCGAGCTGGAGGCGCAAGGGTTCGGCCATCTGCCCGTCTGCATCGCCAAGACCCAGTACTCCAACTCCACCGACCCGGCCCTCTACGGCGCCCCCACCGGCCACGTCCTGCCGGTCCGCGAGGTGCGGCTCTCGGCCGGCGCCGAGTTCGTCGTGGCCATCTGCGGCGAGATCATGACCATGCCCGGCCTGCCGCGCCGGCCCTCGGCCGAAACGATCGGCGTGGCCGCCGACGGCCGCATCACCGGGCTATCGTAAGGCCGTGGAAGACGTCGCCACCTGGCGCAAGGGCGAGCGCGAGCGGCTGATCGCCGCGCGCCGGGCGATGCCGGCGGCCGCGCACCAGGCGGCCAGCGCCGAGATCGGCCGGCTGCTGCTGGCGCGGTTCACGCCGGCCAATCCGGGCATCGTCGGCTGCTACTGGCCATTCCGTCGCGAGTTCGACTGTCTGCCCATCATGCGCCGCATCATCGACCTGGGCGGCGAAGTCGCCCTGCCCGCGGTCATCCGCCCCCGGCGCCCGCTGCAGTTCCGCCCCTGGACCCCACAGACCGAGATGGCCAAGGGCGTCTGGGACATCCCGCATCCGGCCGATGGACCGGCGGTGCACCCCGTCACCCTGCTCGTCCCCCTTGTGGGCTTCGACGCGGCCGGCTACCGGCTAGGCTACGGCGGCGGCTTCTACGACCGCACGCTGGCGGCCTTGCCGCACCGGCCGGAAACCTGGGGCGTCGGATTCGAACTGGCGCGGATGGAAACCATTCACCCGCAGCCCCACGATGTCCCGATGGATCACATCGTCACCGAAGCCGGCATCAAAAATACCGCTCATCCCCGCGAAAGCGGGGCCGCAGAATGACCGCCAAGGACGCTAAGGACGCGCCAAGAGGACTGAGATCGGCGCTGTCTCTTGGCGTCCTTGGCGAGCTTGGCGTCAACGAGCCTGAGTCCCGCTTCGCGGGAACGAGGCGTTCGCCTGCCGCTAGGCCAGCCCGCGCAGCGCATCGACCAGGTCGGTCTTCTCCCAGGAGAATCCGCCGTCCGCGTCGGGGGTGCGGCCGAAGTGGCCGTAGGCCGTGGTGCGGGCGTAGATAGGGCGGTTCAGCTTCAGGTGTTCGCGGATGGCCCGCGGCGTCGCGCCGCCGATCATTTCCGGCAGGGCCTTTTCCAGCTTGGCGGGATCGATCTCGGCCCTGCCGTGCAGGTCGACATAGAAGCTGAGCGGATAGGCCACCCCGATCGCATAGCCGATCTGGATGGTGCATTTCTCGGCCAGGCCGGCGGCGACCACATTCTTGGCCAGGTAGCGGCAGGCATAGGCCCCTGAGCGGTCGACCTTGGTCGGATCCTTGCCGGAGAAGGCGCCGCCGCCGTGCGGGGCCGCGCCGCCATAGGTGTCGACGATGATCTTGCGCCCGGTCAGGCCGCAGTCGCCGTCCGGCCCGCCGATGACGAAGTTGCCGGTCGGATTGACGTGCCACTCGGTCGCGTCGGTGACGAAGCCGTCCGGAAAGACCTTCAGAATATAGGGCCGGACGATCTCCGACACGTCGGACGGGGTCAGGCCGTCGCGGTGCTGGGTCGAGAGCACGATGGAGGCGGCGCGCACCGGCCTGCCGTTCTCGTATTCCAGCGTCACCTGGCTCTTGGCGTCGGGCTCCAGGCCCGGCTCTTCGCCCGAATGGCGCGCGTCGGCCAGGCGACGCAGGATGTTGTGGGAATATTGCAAGGTGGCCGGCATGAGCTCCGGCGTCTCGTTGGTCGCATAGCCGAACATGATGCCCTGGTCGCCGGCGCCCTCGTCCTTGTTGCTCGAGGCGTCGACGCCCATGGCGATATCGGCCGACTGGGCGTGCAGGTGGCATTCGTAGTGGGCGCTTCGCCAATCGAAGCCAGCCTGTTCGTAGCCGATGGCCTTCACCGCGCCGCGGATCTTCGCTTCGAGGCTCTCGATGACGCCGTCCGGGCCTCTCACCTCGCCAGCCAGGATGATGCGGTTGGTGGTCACCATGGTCTCGCAGGCCACCCGCGCATAGGGGTCGGCGGCCAGGAAGGCGTCCACCACCTCGTCGGAGATGCGGTCGGCCACCTTGTCCGGATGGCCTTCGGACACGGATTCGCTGGTGAAAAGATAATGGCTACGCTTCGTCATCAGGCCTCCCGCGCGGCCGAGGGTTGGGCCGCCGACTGTCGCGGCGACAACAAGCCCAGGTGGGGGGCGCCTGTAAACCAGATTCCTCGGCGAGGCCGCCCGCCGCCGATGACAAGGCCGCAATTTCGCTGGATTATCCTTGGCCGGCGCGCGGGAGCAACAAGGCCATGGCGAAGATGACCTTGCGCCTGCTCGTCGCGCTCGCCGCCTTGTCGTTCGCGCCGGCGGCCCAGTCGCGACCCGTCGGCTGGTCGACCGGCTGGACCGCCTTCGAGCCGCGCCCCGACGGCCGGGTCGTTCTGCCGATCAGCATCGACGGCCATGCGACCACCGCCCTGCTCGACAGCGGCGCCTCGCAGTCGGTGATCGACCAGGCCTATGCCGCCCAGATCGGGCTTGCGCCGCGCGGCGCCTATCCGAACAACGGCGTGAGCGGGCGGCAGACCAGCGGCCACGTCGATGCGGCCAGGATCGAGGTCGGCGGCCTGGCGCTGAACGGCCTGACGCTGGCCAGCCTCGATCTTGCCGAGGAAGCCGGGTCAGCGCGGCCGGTCATCCTGGGCGAAGAACTGTTCGACAGCGCCGTGGTCGATATCGATTTCGCCCGCCACCGCATCGCCTTCCGCGACCCGGCGCGGTTCGCCCGCCCACGCGGCGCGATCGAGGTGCCGCTGACCCGCGACGGCGCCGTGCGCCTGGTCCCGGTCTCGATCGAGGGCGGGCGCGCGGCCCTGTTCGAGTTCGATCTCGGCGCGGGCGGGACCCTCGTGCTCGCCCCGGCCTATGCGCGGGAGACCAACCTGCCCGGGAGCCGCCCGACCAGCCAGGGCGTCATCGTCGGCGTCGGCGGGCTGGAGAGCGAAACCCGCGCGGTCCTGCGCCAGGTCACCTTCGCCGGGATCGGCTTCGGCGGCGTGGACGCGCATTTTCCGCAAACCTGGCCCAGCGGGACCTTTTCCGACCGGGTCAAAGGGGTGCTGGGCGCGACGATCCTCAGCCGCTTCCATCTGATCGTCGACTATCCGCACGACCGCCTGTACGCCTTGCCCAACCCGGACGGGCCCTGACACGACCATGGCCCGGCGCGGCGCGCGGGTCTAAGCTGCGGCATGGTCTGGCTCTATGATCGCTACGTCGTGCCCTGGCTGCTGGACTGCGCCTGCTCGGCCAGCCCGATCGCGCATCAGCGGGCGAAGATCGTGCCCGGCGCCCGCGGCCGTGTGCTCGAGCTCGGCATGGGCAGCGGGCTCAACCTGCCCTTCTATGACCCGGCCAAGGTCGGGGTGGTGGAGGCCGTCGAGCCATCGGAGCCGCTGCGCCGCAAGGCCATGGCCGCCGCCTCGCTTTCGGGACTGAACGTGGAAATCCGCGCCGGCCGCGCCGAAGCCCTGCCCTACGAAACGGCCGTGTTCGATACCGTGGTCTGCACCTTCAGCCTCTGCTCGGTGCAGGATCCGGCCGCGGCCCTGGCCGAGGCCAGGCGGGTGCTGAAGCCAGAAGGCCGGCTATTGTTCTGCGAGCACGGCCTGGCGCCCGACGACGGCGTGGTGAAGTGGCAACGGCGCATCGAGCCGGTCTGGAAGGCGATCGCCGGCGGCTGTCACCTGACGCGGCCGGTTGCCGCCTCGATCGCGGCGGCGGGGTTCCGCGTGGAAACCTGCGAGACCATGTACCTGCCGAACACGCCGCACTGGGCCGGCTGGAACGAATGGGGCTCGGCGGCGCCTGCGTGAAGCCTTGCTGATCATCTTCGCCGGCCTGCCGGGCGTCGGTAAAAGCTCCATCGCGCGTGAACTGGCGCGCCGGCGCCGCGCCGTGCACCTGCGCATCGACACGATCGAACAGGTGCTGACCGAGGCAGGGGCGGACGATGTGGTGCGCGCCGATCCCGGTCTCGGCTATCGCATCGCCTATGCCTTAGCGGGCGACAACCTGCGCCTCGGCCTGACGGTGGTCGGCGACTCGGTCAATTCGCTGGCCATCACCCGCCAGGCCTGGCGCGCGGTCGCCGAGGCGGCCGAGACGCCTTACGTCGAGGTCGAGGTGGTCTGTTCCGACGCCGCCGAACACCGCCGCCGGGTCGAGACCCGGGTCGCCGACATTCCCGGCCACGTTCCGCCGACCTGGGCCGAGGTCGAGGCGCGCGAATATCATGCCTGGCCGGGCGGCCGGATCGTCATCGACACGGCGGGCCGGTCTCTGGAGGCCTGCGTGGACGCGCTGAACGCGGCTCTGGATGACCGCGGCCCTTAGCCGCCGCCGCCATCGCCCTTGCGCCAAAGGCCCTTCAACCGCACGGGGGCCACGTTCAGCATGCCGACCAGCGGCGAGCCGACGATCATGAACAGGCCGACGTGCTTGATCACGAGCACCGCCAGGACGCCCAGGGCGAGCGCGCCGGTGATCTTGTGATTGCGCCCGACCAGCAACAGCACAACCCCCATGCCGAAGGCCGAGACGATGATCAGCCAGAAGGCGGCGCGTCTGGCGTCGTGGGGCGTGTGTTTCATCGGCCTCTCCTCGGCGTCTCGGGCCTCAGGCCCCGCCACAGCGCATCCAGCAGATCGCGGGCGCTCACCGCCGGCATGGCGTCCGGATGCAGCCCCATGACTTCGAACTGGGCGATGGTGTGGGTGCAGGCGACCAGCGCCATGGCCGAGATGCGCGGATCGCGCGTGCTCAACCGTCCCTTCGCCGCCTGGCCTTGCAGATAGCCGGCTATGGCCTCGACCAGGATCTCGGCGGCGCTGCGGCCGAAATGCTGGCGCAGCCCGCCCAGCCCGATGAGCGGATTGCTGATCAGCGGCATGGCCACCGGCAGGGCGGCGCGGAAATGCGCCAGCACGCGCTCGCCGATGAGGATGACCGCCTCGTGGGCGTCGTCGATCGCTTCCGCCTCGGCGACAATCGCCGCGGCATCGACCGCCGGCGGAGCCATGGCCGCGATGAACAGAGCCGCCTTGGTCGAGAAGCGCTTGAACAGCGTGGCTTCCGAGACTCCGGCCAGGCGCGCGATCTCGCTGGTCGAGCCAGACGCGCCGTCGCGAACGAACACCTCGCGGGCGATCCGCAGCAGCGCCTCGTCGGCGATGGTTTTCTTGCGACCCATCCGATAAGTAAGTGTTCGGTTACTTACCAAGTCAAGCCGTTTTCGCCGATCCGCCGAAGCGAAGGGAGAAGGGAATTATCCTAGAAAGACGATGCGCCGACGCTCCTGCCCCGAGCGGATGCGGGCCAGGGTGGCGGCGTATTGCGGGTGGTCGAGGCTGTGTTCGCCTTCGATATAGAGGGTGTCGTCGATCGCCCTGACCAGCATCCTGGCCGCCATGCGGTGGCCGCGGAAGAAGTCGACGAACACCCCGCCGACCACCGGAAGCACGTTGGCCAGGGTGCGGACGGAGACCAGCACCGCGGCCTGGGTCAGCACCGCCGCCGGGACCCGGGCGCGATAGCCTTCGGCGATCAGGGCGGCGCCGGCGCCGATGCTGTAGAGCTCGCCGACGCCCGGAATCCAGGCCAGGATGCCGTCCAGCCCGATGCCCACGGGGCCGATGCCGATCAGATTGTCGGAAATCCGGCTGATCGCCTCGATCGAAGCGCGGTTGTTATGGACGTCGATCTGGGTGCGGGCCTTGAACATGCACCGAACTTAATGCGTCGCGGTTGACGGCAAGCTAAGCCGCAAACGGAACCGCGCCGGCTGGCCGGCGTTGGCGCATGCCATGGCCAGAGATTGCTCCGAAAACCCCGACATCGCCGAGAGCGCCGGCCTGGCTTACGTCAACGATCACGATCCGGGCTTGCGCCGCCTCACCGGCGGCCACGGCAAGTTCAGATACGTCGACGCGGACGGCAAGGCGGTGCGCGATCCCGAGACCCTGGACCGCTTCGCCAGCCTGGTCATTCCGCCGGCCTGGACCGAGGTCTGGATATGTCCCGATCCGCGCGGCCACATCCAGGCGACCGGGCGTGACCGGCGCGGGCGCAAGCAGTACCGCTACCATCCCGACTGGCGGGCCGTTCGCGATCAGGACAAGTACGAGCGCATGGCCGCCTTCGGCCACGCCCTGCCGAAGCTGCGCCGCCGGATTGATATCGACCTGGCCCGGCACGGCCTTGTGCGCGAGCGGGTGCTGGCCGCCGTGGTCCGCCTGCTCGAAGTGACCTTGATCCGGGTCGGCAACGACGAATACGCCCGCGCCAACAGGAGCTTCGGTCTGACGACGCTGCAGAAGCGCCATGTGCGCGTCTCCGGCGTCGGGGCGGTGTTCGAATTCCGCGGCAAGGGCGGCAAGGCGCATCGGACCGGCTTCCATGATCGCCGCCTGGCGCGGCTGGTGCGCTCCTGTCAGGAGTTGCGCGGCCAGAAGCTGTTCCAGTTCATCGACGAGACCGGCGAGAAGCGGCCGGTGGAATCCGCCGACGTCAACGCCTACCTGCACGCGGCCATGGGCGAGGACTTCACCGCCAAGGACTTCCGGACCTGGGCCGGCACGCTCGCGGCGCTGGAGTTCCTCGAGGCCCAGGAGCCCGCCGAGAGCGAGGCGGCGGCCAGAGGCGTCGTCGCCGACTGCGCCAAAGCGGTCGCCGTCCGGCTGGGCAACACGCCGGCCGTCTGCCGCGCCTGCTACATCCACCCCGCCGTGCTTGAGTCCTACGCGCGCGGAACCCTGCCGCCGACGGGCGGGAATAGCGAGCGGATGCTGCTGAAATTCCTTGAGGATGCTGCCGCCGCGGCATGATTGCGCCGGCCGTGGCCGGGGGGCTAAGGTGACCGCCAACCCTTGAATGGAGGTCCCCATGGCCGAAGCCTATATCGTCGCCGCCGCGCGCACCGCCGGCGGCCGCAAGGGAGGCCGGCTCTCCGGCGTCCACCCCGCCGACCTGGCCGGCCAGGTCATCGACAGCCTGATCGACCGCTCCGGCGCCGACCCGGCCCTGGTCGAGGACGTGGTCATGGGCTGCGTCATGCAGGTCGGCCAGCAGGCGACCAACGTCGCGCGCAACGCCATCCTGGCCTCGAAGCTGCCGGAAAGCGTGCCGGGAACCTCGGTCGACCGCCAGTGCGGCTCCTCGCAGCAGGCCCTGCACTTCGCCGCCCAGGCGGTGATGTCGGGCGCCATGGACATCGTGATCGCC
>DASYAQ010000163.1:0-8410 GCA_036501225.1 Caulobacteraceae bacterium
GGCGCTTTTCGCTATGATTCGACGGTGAATTTCCTTTTCGGATACGTCGTTTGGCCCGCCAGTTTCGCCTAGAGCTCGGCCGGCCGACCCCGTTCCGGCGCGCGGATTTCATCGTCTCGCCGCGGAATGCCGAGGCGGTGCGGGCGCTGGATGCGTGGCCGAACTGGCATGGCGGCTGCCTGACCCTGGTCGGGCCGGCCGGCTCGGGCAAGAGCCACCTGGCCCTGACCTGGGCGGCCTGCGCCCACGCCGCGATCGTCCGCGGCGGCGACGCCCGTTCGCCGCTCGACCTCGAGCGCCTGGCCGGGCGCCCCGTGCTGTTCGAGGACGCCGACCGGGGCGCCGGCGACGAGGCGCTGTTCCACCTGATCAACATGGCCGGCGCGCCCGGCGGCGGGCTTCTGCTCACCGCGCGCGCGCCGCCGAGCGCCTGGGCGGCCGCCCTGCCCGACCTGCGCTCGCGGCTGAACGCCCTGCCGGTGGCCGAGCTTCCCGCGCCGGACGACGCCATTCTCACGGCCACGCTCAACAAGTTCTTCCGTGAACGGAACATCAAGCCGGCCGACGACCTGATCCCCTATCTTTTGCGCCGCATAGAACGCTCGATCCCGCGCGCGCTGGAGATCGTCGTCCTGCTCGACGAGGCGGCGGACGCCGAGCAAAGGCCGATTTCGCGGGCGCTGGCGCGGCAGATTCTTGAAAACGAAGGCGCGGGACCCGACCTGTTCGACTGAAGGCTTGCGGCGCGCCGTGGGCTGAGCGACAAGCTCCATAGGCCCCCCGCGGAACCGACATGACCGACATCGCGCTCGCCGAAGCCATACCCGAAACCCTGACGCCGGTCCCCTCGAGCGCGGCGCTGGACGAGACGCTGATCGCGTCCCACGACCGCTTCATCAACCGCGAACTGTCCTGGCTGGCCTTCAACGAACGCGTGCTGGAGGAGAGCGAAAACCCGCGCCATCCGCTGCTCGAGCGCCTGCGCTTCCTGTCGATCTCGGCGGCCAATCTCGACGAGTTCTACATGGTCCGGGTCGCCGGCCTGAAGGACTTGGTCCGCGAGAACATCCGCGTCGTCAGCCAGGAGGGGCTGACCGCGGCCGAACAGCTGCACCGCATCAACGACTCGGCCGCCACCCTGATGGGCGACCAGCAGCGCCGCTGGCGCGAGCTGCGCCGGCAGCTGAAGGCCGAGGGCCTGATGGTGATCGACGCGGCGGACGTCAGCGCCATCGAGCGCGCCTGGCTGGCCGACGTGTTCCAGAATCAGCTCTTCCCGGTGCTGACGCCGTTGGCCATCGATCCGGCGCATCCCTTCCCCTTCATCCCCAACCTGGCCTTCTCGCTGGTGCTGCAGCTGAAGCGCGGCTCCGACGGCAAGCCCTTCTACGCCCTGGTGCCGGTCCCGGCGCAGGTGGCGCGGTTCTGGGAGCTGCCGCGCAGCGTCAACGGCCGGACGCGGCGGCCGGTGCGGCGCTTCCTGTCGCTCGAAGGCGTGCTGGCGCTCTTTCTGGACCAGCTCTTTCCGGGCTGCGAGGTCGAGGGCTCCGGCGTTTTCCGGCTGATCCGCGACTCGGACGTCGAGATCGAGGAAGAGGCCGAAGACCTGGTGCGCGAGTTCGAGATGCGCCTGCGCCAGCGCCGGCTGGGCTCGGTGGTGCGCATCGAGATCGAAGCGCTGATGCCCGAGGAGCTGCGCCGTTTCATCGCCGGCAACCTGCACGCCGAGCCGCAGGACATCATCCTGGTCGACGGCATGCTGGGCCTGGACGAGCTGGCCCAGCTGATTCCCGCCGACCGCCAGGACCTGAAGTTCCGCCCCTTCGAACCGCGCTTCCCCGAACGCATCCGCGACCATGGCGGCGACTGTTTCGCCGCCATCCGCGAGAAGGACATCCTGGTCCACCACCCGTTCGAAAGCTTCGACGTGGTGGTGCAGTTCCTGCGCCAGGCGGCGCGCGACCCGAACGTGCTGGCGATCAAGCAGACCCTCTACCGCACCTCCCAGGACAGTCCGATCGTGGCGGCGCTGATCGAGGCGGCGGACAACGGCAAGAACGTCACCGCCCTGGTCGAGATCAAGGCGCGGTTCGACGAGGCGGCCAATCTGAAATGGGCCAGGGACCTCGAGCGGGCCGGCGTCCACGTCGTCTTCGGCTTCGTGGAGTACAAGACCCACGCCAAGCTCTCGATCGTGGTGCGGCGCGAGGGCGAGGCCCTGCGCACCTACTGCCACTTCGGCACCGGCAACTATCACCCACAGACGGCGAAGATCTATACCGACCTGTCGCTGTTCACCTGCGACGTCGCGCTGGCGCGGGATTCCGGCAAGCTGTTCAACTTCATCACCGGCTACGCGGTGCCGGAAAAGCTGGAAAAGCTGTCCTTTTCGCCGGTGACCCTGAAGGCCGACCTGTTGAAAATGATCGCCCACGAGGCGGAGAACGCCAAGGCGGGCCTGCCGGCGGCGATCTGGGCCAAGCTGAACGCGCTGGTCGATCCGGTGATCATCGACGCGCTCTATCGGGCCAGCCAGGCCGGGGTCAGCATCGAGCTGATCATCCGCGGCATCTGTTGCCTCAGGCCCGGCATTCCGGGCTTGTCCGACAACATTCGGGTGAAAAGCATCGTCGGGCGGTTCCTCGAGCACGCCCGCATCGTCGCCTTCGCCAACGGCAAGGCCATGCCCAGCCCGCAGGCGCGGGTCTTCATCTCCTCGGCCGACTGGATGCCGCGCAATCTCGACCGGCGGGTCGAATCCCTGGTGCCTGTGGAGAATCCGACCACCCACCAGCAGGTGCTGGCCCAGATCATGGTCGCCAACCTCAACGACCAGGCGCAGAGCTGGAACATGGACGGCCAGGGCCGCTATCGGCGCGCCGCCGACTGGGACCGGCCGAAAGCCTTTTCCGCCCACCAGTACTTCATGACCAATCCCAGTCTTTCGGGCCGCGGCCAGAAGGTGAAGGACCTGCCGCGCGCGTTCGAGCATGTCGGCGCAGGAAGTTAGGCCCGCGCGCGACGCGGCGGTCATCGACATCGGCTCCAATTCGGTCCGTCTGGTCATCTATCGGCTGGAAGGCCGGGCGATCTGGACCGTCTTCAACGAAAAGGTGCTGGCCGGACTGGGCAGCGAGGTGGCGACCACCCGCCGGCTGGCGCCGGCGGGCGTGCAGATCGCGCTGACGGCGCTGCGACGGTTCAAGGCGGTGCTGGAGGCGGTCAAGCCGACGGAGCTCTTCGTCGTCGCCACCGCGGCCGTGCGCGAAGCCGCCGACGGGCCGGACTTCATCCGCCAGCTGAAGGCCGAGGCGGGACTGAAGGTGCGGGTGCTGTCCGGCGAAGAGGAGGCGCGTTACGCCGCCCTCGGCGTCCTGGCCGGTCAGCCCGACGCCAGCGGCGTGGTCGGCGACATGGGCGGCTCCAGCCTGGAACTGACCCTGGTGGACCAGGGCAAGCCGGGCGCGGGCGTCAGCCTGCCGCTGGGCGCCTTCGCGCTGCGCGGCCCAGACGGCTTCGACCTGAATCGCGCGCGGGCGAAGACGGCCCGGGTGCTGGACGGGGTCAGCAAGGGCTTCGCCGCCCAGACCCTCTATGCGGTCGGTGGCGGCTGGCGGAACCTGGCGCTGTTGCAGATGCAGCTGGCCGGCTATCCGCTGGAGATCGTGCATCAGTACGAGATCAGCGCCGAGGACGCGCTCACCGCCGCCCGCTTCATCGCGCGCCAGTCCAAGGGCTCGCTGGAGCGGATCGAGGGCGTCTCCAAGCGCCGGCTGGACACCATCCCCTACGCCGCGGTGGTGCTGGAGGGCATGATCGAACGGCTGGGCTTGCGGCGGATCTCCGTCTCGGCCTACGGGCTGCGCGAGGGGCTTTTGCTCGAGTCCATGCCGGCGCGGGTGCGCGGGCTTGATCCGCTGGTCGAGGGCTGCGTGGCGCTGGGCGCGCGCCAGGGCCTGAGCGAAGACCTGGGGCCGGCGCTGGAAACCTGGCTCAAACTGGCCTTCGGGGCGCTTGAGCCGGTCTTTCCCGGCCGCGAACCCACCCTGATCGCCGCCGCCTGCCGGCTGGCCGACCTGGGCGCGCGGCTGCACCCCGACCACCGCGCCGACCTGGTGTTCGAACAGGTGCTGCGCGCGCCGATCGCCGGCATGACGCATGCCGAGCGCGGCTTCCTGGCCGTGGCCCTGTTCGCCCGCCACACCGCCTCGTCCAATCCGCCCGAGCCGCGGATCATGAGCCGCATCCTCACCGACGAGCGGCACGTCCGCGCCCTGGCGCTCGGCGCGGCCATGCGGCTGGGCTGCGACCTGTCGGGCCGCAGCGCCGACCTGCTGCGCCGCTCGATCCTGGCCATCGAAGCCGGCGCGGTGGCGCTGACCGCCGACGAACCCTGGGCCGACATGCTGCTCGGCGAACAGACCGCCAAGCGCGCCTCGCAACTGGCCGACCGCCTGGAGCTGGGGTTGAAGCTTGGCCGCTGAGCCAGATCCGTCCCATTGATGGGAACTACATTACTTTCAGACCAATCTCGAACTGGGCACGTGACAGTATGGCAACGCCAGCGAAGAAGGCGCGAGACGTGAGCCCGCCGACACGCGTTACGGCCGTCGCAATGATTGCCCTCCTGGTAGTGGCCTCGGCCTTGGGCGGCTGCAGACCTCCACTTGCTTCAGGCTTGCCGAGCGACAACATCGATGCTGACGCGATATTCAACCATCGTATTCAGACACGATTCCCGGTGGGATCGTCGGCCCTAAACATTGCCGATGAGCTTCGCAATCAAGGATTCTCGCCCTCACCCAGCAACGGAGATAGCGCCTCAGAGCATTTATACTCATACAAAGAAGGCCACTTTCCGTGCGAGTTCACTTGGAACGTCGTGTGGACGGCAAGTTCGGCTCAAACTGTCACGTCCATACGTGGGTTTTACTATGTGACCTGCCCCTAGGCGGGCCGTCGAGACGGAATTTCCCGTTGGGAAGTTCGGCGCCAAAAGTTCGGCGCCAAGCCTACTCCGCGGCCTTCGTCGGGGCGCGTCTCACCTCGACCACCCGTACGCGGGCGCCGTCGAGGACCAGGGCCAGTTGGCCGCGTTTCAGCCGGAGCGCGTCCTCGCCGAAGGCTTCGCGGCGCCAGCCGCGCAGTGCGCCGGTGTCGGCCTCGTCGTCGCAGGCGATCTTTTCCAGGTCGGAGACGGTGGCGATCAGCTTCGACGCCACGCCGGCGTCCTCGGCGCGGGCCTTGAGCAGCACCTTGAGCAGTTCGACAATGGCGCCCGAGGCCGGGTTCGGCGGCGCCGAGCTGCGTTCGATGACCGGGGCGTAGGTCTCCGCCTTGGCCAGGGATTCGCGCACCGCCTCGACGATCTCGACGCCGAAGCGCGAGCTGGCGAAGCCCTTGGGCAGCGAGCGCAGGCGGCCGAGCGCATCGGCGTCGGTCGGCAGCTGGGTGGCGATCTCGTCGATCGCGTCGTCCTTCAGGATGCGGCCGCGCGGCTGGTCGCGGGTCTGGGCGGTGCGTTCGCGCCAGGCGGCGACGCCGCGCAGCACGGCCAGGTACTTGGCCGCGAACTTGCGCGGCTTGAGCCGCTTCCACGAGTTTTCCGGATCGATGTCGTAATTGGCCGGATCGGTCAGCGAATTCATCTCCTCCATCACCCAGGCCAGGCGGCCGGTCTGCTCCAGCCGCTTGCGCAGCATCGGATAGAGGGTGGCCAGGTGGGTGACGTCGGCGAGCGCGTATTCCAGCTGCGCCTGGTTCAACGGCCGCCGCGCCCAGTCGGTGAAGCGGCTGGACTTGTCCAGGGTGATCTTCAGCATCTGGCGCACCAGGGCGTCATAGGCCACCTGCTCGCCGAAACCGGCGGCCATGGCGGCGATCTGGGTGTCGAACAGCGGCCGTGGGATCACGCCCAGATTGTTGAAGATCTCGACGTCCTGGCGGCCGGCGTGGAACACCTTCTGGATGCTCGCATCGCCCATCAGGGCCAGCAACGGCCCGAGATCGAGCCCCTCGGCCATCGGGTCGATATTGGCCGCGATATCCGGGCCGGCGACCTGGACGAGACAAAGCCGCGGCCAATAGGTGGTCTCGCGCATGAATTCGGTATCGACCGCGATGAAGGGCGCATCGGCCAGTTTCTGGCAAAAGGCCGCGAGGTCGGCTGTGGTGGTGATCGGCGTCATCGGCTAGCTATAGCCCGGAGACTCGGGGCGAAGCCAAGGCTCGTTCCAGCGGCAGGCGCCCGGCAAGCGGAATTTCGACAGATGCATGAACGGCCAAATGGCCTCACCTATGCGGACGCCGGCGTCGATATCGACGCTGGCGCGGCGCTGGTCGAGGCGATCAAGCCACTGGCCAGGGCCACCCGGCGGCCGGGCGCGGACGCGGCGCTGGGCGGATTCGGCGCGCTGTTCGACCTGAAGGCGGCCGGCTATGCGGACCCGCTCTTGGTCGCCACCACCGACGGCGCCGGCACCAAGCTGAAGGTGGCGATCGAAAGCGGCTTTCACGATACGGTCGGCATCGATCTGGTGGCCATGTGCGTCAACGACCTGCTGGCCCAGGGCGCCGAGCCGCTGCTCTTCCTCGACTATTACGCCACCGGCAAGCTGGAGCTGGAGGTGGCCAAACGCGTGGTCGCCGGCATCGCCGAGGGCTGCACGCTGGCCGGCTGCGCCCTGGTCGGCGGCGAGACGGCCGAGATGCCGGGCATGTACGGCGCCGGCGACTACGACCTGGCCGGGTTTTCGCTGGGCGCGGTCGAGCGCGGCGCGGTGCTGCCCAGGCTGGGCGAGCAGCACGCCGGCGACCTGATGATCGGGCTGGCCTCGTCGGGGCCGCACTCGAACGGCTATTCGCTGATCCGCCGCATCGTCGAGCGGTCGGGCCTGGCCTGGGACGCAGCCGCGCCGTTCGCGGCCGGCAAGTCGCTGGCCGAGGCGCTGATGGCGCCGACCCGCATCTACGTGAAAAGCGTCCTGCCGCAGATCAAGACGGGCGCGATCTCCGGCGTCGCCCACATCACCGGCGGCGGCCTGATCGAAAACCCGCCGCGCGCCATCGCCGAGGGGCTGGCGCCGCGCTTCGACTGGGACGCCTGGCCGTTGCCGGCGATGTTCGGCTGGCTGCAATCGATCGGCGGGGTCAGCGACCACGAACTGCGCCGCACCTTCAACTGCGGCGTCGGCCTGGTCCTGGTCGTCAAGCCGCAGCAGGCGGGCGAGGTGCTGACCACCCTGCTGGCCGCCGGCGAGACCGCCTTCGTCTGCGGCGAACTGGCGAGCGCCTAGGCGCGGGCATCCAATGGCGAGATGACACCTCCGCGCGCTACGATCTGACGAAGCGTCTCGACAAACAGCTCGCCTTCGATGGCCATGACCCTCTCACGCAAGGTTTCGGCCGTCTCGTCGGCGCGAACTGGAATCGTCTTTTGGCTGATCACCGGCCCATGATCGTATTCCTCGTCGACGAGGTGAATCGAGGCTCCGCTGACCGCTTCCTTTGCGGCGAGCACGGCTTCGTGCACGAACCGGCCGTACATGCCCTTGCCGCCGTACTTCGGGAGCAGCGCTGGATGGATGTTGAGAATGCGGTTGCGATAGCGGTCGAGCGTCAGCGGGCCGACCATCCTCAAATAGCCCGACAGCACGATCAGATTGACGCCCGCGCGCTCGAATGCACCAAGGATCAATCGATCCGCCTCGGCTTCCGAACCGGCCGTCTTCTTGCTGATATGCACGCCGACAACGCCGCTCGCGCGCGCAAACACGAGCGCCTCGGCATCGGCGTTGTTGCTGATGACGATCGCCGCTTCGGCCTCCAGATCGCCACTGCCAATCGCGTTCACCACGGCCCGCATGCTGGACCCCGCGTGCGAGGCCAAAAACCCCAGGCGAAGCGATGCGGCCATGGCGTTGCGGATCAGCCGACGATATCGGCGTCGGTGAAGAACTGGGCGATCTCGATCTGGGCGTTTTCCGGGCTGTCGGACCCGTGCACCGAATTGCCGGTGAAGCTCTCGGCATAGAGGGCGCGGATGGTGCCGGGGGCGGCGTTGGCGGGGTTGGTGGCGCCCATCACGTCGCGATAGAGGGCCACCGCGTTGTCGCCTTCCAGCACCTGAACCACCACCGGGCCCGAGGTCATGAACTCGACCAGTTCGCCGAAGAAGGGCTTGTCCTTGTGCACCTCGTAGAACTTCTCCGCCTGGGCGCGGCTCATCTGCAACCGGCGCTGGGCGACGATGCGCAGGCCCGCATCCTCGATGACCGCATTGACCTTGCCGGTCAGATTGCGGCGCGTCGCGTCCGGTTTGATGATCGAGAAGGTTCGTTCGGTCATGGAAAAGGCCTGGGCGCTTTCTTGGGGATGGTTGGAAACTGGTGTGCCGGTTTTGAAGTTCGCC
>DASYAQ010000164.1:0-8467 GCA_036501225.1 Caulobacteraceae bacterium
TTCGTCGTGCTGGCCTGCAAGACCGACAGCGCCGCCGGCGCCAAGGGCATTACGCTCTTTCTGGTCGAGGCCAGCCGCGAGGGTTTCAGCCGCGGCCGCAACCTCGAGAAGCTCGGCATGCACGCCCAGGACACCTCGGAGCTGTTTTTCGAGAACGTTCGGGTGCCGGCCACAAACATGCTTGGCCAAGAGGGCGGCGGATTCGGCCACATGATGACCAATCTCGCGCAGGAGAGGCTTGCCCAAGCGATCCGCTCGGCGACGGTCGCCGAGACGGTGATCGAATGGACCGTGGACTACACGTCGAAACGCGAGGCCTTCGGCCAGACGATCGCCGACTTTCAGAACACCCAGTTCATGCTGGCCGACCTTCAGACCGACACCACGGTCGCGCGAGTCTACACCGACAAGTGCATCGAGCTATTCATGCAGGGCAAGCTCGATCCGGTGGACGCCGCCATGGCCAAGATGTTCACCTCGAACCTGCACTGCCGCGTCGTGGACGAGTGCCTGCAGCTGTTCGGCGGCTGGGGGTACATGTGGGAATACCCGATCGCGCGCGCCTATGCCGACGCGCGGGTGGTCAAGATCGCCGGCGGTTCGATCGAGGTGATGAAGACGATTATCGCGCGCCAGATGTTCCCGCGAAACGCGGCGAACCCGGCCGTGGTCGAATAGTCGCGCGGAAGGGGACAAGAAGACCATGGCCGCTGGAAAGGTGATCATCACCTGCGCCGTGACGGGGTCGATCCATACCCCGTCCATGTCGCCGCACTTGCCGGTCACGGCGGCGGAGATCGCCGAGGCGGCCATCGGCGCGGCCGAGGCGGGCGCCGCAATCGTCCACCTGCATGCGCGCGATCCCGAGGATGGCCGGCCGGACCAGTCGCCGAAGGCCTTTGAGCGCTTCCTGCGCGTCATCAAGCAGCGCTCGGACGTGGTCGTGAACCTGACCACCGGCGGTTCGCCCTACATGTCGGTGGAGGAACGCGTCCGCCCCGCGGCGGTGTGGCGGCCCGAGGTGGCGAGCCTGAACATGGGTTCGATGAACTTTGGCCTCTTTCCGATGCTTAAGCGTTTCAAGTCGTTCCGTTTCGACTGGGAGCCGGCGATGCTCGAAGGCTCGCACGACCTGGTCTTCCGCAATTCCTTCAAGGATATCCGCTACGCGCTTGAGACCCTGAACGAGACCGGAACCCGCTACGAGTTCGAATGCTACGACACCAGCCACCTGCACAACCTGCACTATTTCCTGCAGGAGGGCCTGGTGACGCCGCCGCTGTTCATCCAGACCGTGTTCGGCCTCCTGGGCGGCATCGGTCCGCATCCGGAGGAGGTGCTGCACATGAGGCGCACAGCCGACCGGCTGTTCGGCGACGCCTACCATTGGTCGGTGCTGGGCGCGGGCCGCAGCCAGATGCCGATCGCGGCCATGGGCGCGGCGATGGGCGCCAATGTGCGCGTCGGCCTGGAAGACAGCCTGTGGATCGGGCCGGGCAAGCTCGCGAAGTCCAACGCCGACCAGGTTCGCCAGGTCCGCCAGATCATCGAGGGTCTTGGCCTGGAGGTCGCCACCCCGGACGAGGCGCGCGAAATCCTGGCGCTCAAGGGCGCCGACAAGGTGGCGTTCTGATCGTGGCCGCTCTCCGGCCGTCCACGCCCGCGCACCCGAATTGATCACAGGGACGATCTGATGCTTCAGGCCCAGGGACGCAGCGCTTATGGCGACCAACATGCGCAGTTCCGCGAGTCCGTCCGCCGGTTTCTCGACGTTGAGTTCGCGCCGCATATCGATCGCTGGGAGGCCGAAGGGCATGTCGACCGGCGTTTTTGGCGCGCGGCTGGCGAGGCGGGCTTCCTGTGCCCGCAAGTGCCCGAGGCCTACGGCGGTGTCGGACTCGACTTCACCTACAACGCCGTCATCAACGAGGAACTGAGCTACGCCGGCTGCGCCGACACGCTGACTCTCCAGTCGGACATCACCGTCGGCTACCTGATCCGCTACGGGACCGACGCGCAGAAACGGCGCTGGTTGCCCGCGATGGTCTCCGGCGAGGTCATCACCGCCATCGCCATGACCGAGCCCTCGGCCGGATCGGATCTGCAAGGGGTGAAGACCAGCGCGCGCCGCGATGGCGACCACTATCGGATCAACGGCTCAAAGACCTACATCACCAACGGTCAGAACGCCGACCTGATCATCGTCGTCGCCAAGACCGCGCCGGACCTGGGCGCCAAGGGCACCTCCCTGATCCTGGTCGAGGCCGACCGGTCGGGTTTCAAGCGCGGCCGCAACCTGGACAAGATCGGTCAGCATTCCGCCGACACTTCCGAACTCTTCTTCGACGACGTGTCTGTTCCGTTGGCGAACCTGCTGGGCGAAGAGAACCGCGGCTTTGTCCACCTGGTCAGCGAGTTGCCGCAGGAGCGGCTGTCGATCTCGGTCAGCGCGCAGTCCGCGGCGCAACGGGCCTTCGATGAGGCGGTGAAGTTCACCAAGGACCGGACCGCGTTTGGACAGCGGGTGTTCGAATTCCAGAACACCCGGTTCAGGCTGGCGGAGATGGCGGCCAGGCTGCAGGTGGGCTGGGCGCACCTGGACTGGGCGCTGCTGCGGCACGCGGCCGGCGCGCTCACCGCCAGCGAGGCCGCCGCGTCCAAGCTCTGGCACACCGAGACCCAGTGGGAAATCCTGGATGCAGCGCTGCAGCTGCATGGCGGCGCTGGTTACATGAACGAGTACCCCATCGCCAAGCTTTGGCGGGACGGGCGCGTGCGCCGGATCTACGGCGGCAGTTCCGAGATCATGATGGAGATGGTCAGCCGCGGCCTCTGAGCTGCGGCTCCCGTCCGTTTACAAGCAAGAAGAGAGAATATCCGCGTGACCAAGCTTCCCGAGCTACGTGAATTCCGCATCGAGTTGGCGACGACCGGCGTCGCGCATCTGGTGTTCGAATGTCCCGGACGCTCGATGAACGTCTTTTCGAACGCGGCGATCCTGGAACTTGGCGTGTTCGCGGCGTGGCTGAAGACGGCCGATATCGCCGGCGTGGTGGTGCGCTCGGCCAAGCCCGCCTTCTGCGCAGGGGCCGACCTGGCCGAACTCGGAGTCGCCTACGACATGATCATGGCGGCGCCCAAGGCGGACCGATTCGAGTTGGCCTTCGAGCATTTCTTTGCCTTGAGCCGCGGGCTGCGCGCCCTGGAGACGAGTGGCAAACCGGTGGCCGCGGCGATCGCCGGCCTGGCGTTGGGCGGCGGCTGCGAACTGGCGCTCGGCTGCCACCACCGGGTCATGGCCGACGGGCCCCGTGCCGCGCTCGGCCTGCCGGAATCCCTGGTCGGCCTGTTGCCGGGCGCGGGCGGCACCCAACGCCTGCCGCGCCTGATCAGCGTCGAGGCGGCGCTGCCGGTGTTGCTGGACGGCAAGCGACTGACGCCGGCTGAGGCCCTGGCCTGCGGCGCCGTCCACGCGATTGTCACGGCTGGAGACGAGGTTGCGGCCGCCGAGCGCTGGGTGCTCGCGGCGCCAGACCACCACCAACCCTGGGACCGCGCCGGCTGGCGAGACGAGACCCCGCGGCAAGTCGGCGCCGCGCTGGCATCCGCCCGCGCGCGCGTGCTCGCCGAAACCCATGGCCACTATCCCGCGCCGCTGGCCATCCTGGACTGTATCGAGCGGGGTCTGGTTCAGCCCATGGACCGCGCCATCGAGGCCGAGATGACGATCTTCGCGGGACTCATCCAGAGGCCGGAACCCCGCAACATGATCCAGACCCTGTTCCTCGGGAAGCTCGACCACGTCCGCCGCGCCGCAAAGGCTGAATTGCCGCTGGCCTTGCCGGAAATCGAAGCGTCCGTGCGGGCGGCCCTGGTGAATGTCAGCCAATGCGCTCGCGCCGATGGACAGAGCGAAGCTGAGATCGCTCGCGCCTATCGCGACGCCGGCTTTACGGTTCCGCTCGATGGATCCGAAGGCGAGACGCCCTCTCTTCCAGGCGAGCGCGGAGCGGGTTCCGATCGGCAGAGCGCCGAATTCTGGTTCGAACGTCCTCCCACAACACCACTCGAGCGATGGGGCGCCGCCTTCGTCATCGCCGGCGCCGAGGCCGTGAGGCCCCAGCTGGCGACAACGGACGCCACAGAGCGTCGCCTTATGGACTACGCCCTGGTTTCGCGGCTGGGTTTTCCGTCCTATCTCGGCGGGCCCTTCGCTCTTCTCGACTATCTCGGCGGCCGTCCCCGTCTCGCGTTCGAGGGCTGAACATGACCTTGGACCAACCGACCGCGGGCGCTCTGGCCGGCATCAAGGTTCTGGACCTCACCCGGGTCATCGCCGGGCCGATGGCGACGCAGATTCTGGGCGATCTCGGCGCCGACGTGGTCAAGGTCGAGCGCCCGCTGGAAGGCGACGACAGCCGCCGCACCGGCCCACCCTGGGCTCTGAACGCCGCCGGCGAGCCGGACGAACTCGCCACCTATTTCCTGTCGGTGAACCGTAACAAGCGGTCGATCACGCTGGACTATACGACCGCGGAGGGCGCCGCGCTGCTCAGAAAACTGGCGCAGGAAGCCGACGTGCTGATCGAGAACTTCCGGCCTGGAACCCTGGCCAAGTACGGTCTCGATCAGGAGGCGCTGCGGGCGGCCAACCCGCGGCTGATCTATTGCGCCGTCAGCGGGTTTGGCCAGACCGGCCCCTATGCCGGGCGCTCCGGCTACGACTATCTGGTCCAGGCGATGTCGGGGGTGATGAGCGTCAACGGACCGGCCGGCGGTGCGCCGACCCGGCTCGGCATTCCCATCGCCGACATCTGCGCCGGGCACTATGCCGCCATGGGGGTGCTGGCGGCCTTGACACATCGCGCCACGACAGGGCGCGGCCAACTGGTCGACATCTCGCTGTTCGAGGCCCAGATCGCGATCCTGCTGAACGCGTTTTCCGGCTGGTTTAACGGCGGAGTAGCCCTGGGGCGCACCGGCAACGACCATCCGAGCGCCGTGCCTTACGGCGTCTATGAGGTCGATGACGGGCAGATCCTGATCGCCACCTTCAGCAATCGGGAGTTTGCGCGGTTAGCCTCGGCGGTCGGTCACCCCGAATGGGGGGAGGATCCCCGTTTCGCCACCAATGGACCTCGGGTCGCGCACCGGGCCGCCCTAAGCGACCTGCTCACCAAGGCCCTGCGCGGCCATACGCGGGCGGAGTGGGTCGAGCGGCTGAACGCCGCCACTGTCTCCTGCGGCCCGATCAACGAGATTGCCGATCTCGCCGATGATCTTCAGGTTCAGGCGCGCGGCGGAATCGTGGTCATGGATCACGCGGGCCTGGGCGTTGTGCGTTCCGCCGCCAGCCCGCTTCGCCTGTCCGATGCCCCGCCGGACTACCGCCTGCCGCCGCCGACCTTGGGTGAGCACACCGAGAAGGTTCTCGCCGACTGGCTGGGACTGGACGGCGCCGACGTCGCGGCGCTGCGCGCGAAAGGCGCGGTCTGACGCAGTCCAGCGAGCGCACCACCGGGTCATCCTGATCCGCCGGCCTCGGGGCATCGGTCTCTAGATAGCCTTGTTCGACCGCCCACCCAATAAATGCACTCAGGTAGCCGTTAAATGCACTCAGGTAGCCGTTGATGCGATCGGCATGTACCGGCGCCGCGCGCGCGATCTCTTGAACCGCTGGCGCCAAGTCCGCCCATATTCTCGGGTGAAGCTCATGATCGGCGAAATATGTGAGCACCTGATTGAGCGCCCTGCGGGTGACGTGGCCGCGACGCTGATGAGTAAGCTTCTGATGGTCGTAGACCGTGAGCAATGTCCCGATCTTCATGGCCGACATGGTGGGGGTTCGGTGCAATGCCGGACCCGCGCGCACAGAGGCGGGCGGCTCGCGTACGGTCAGGGCGATTTTCGGCGGGACGGTTTTCGCGCATACCGCCGTCTTGAGTCCCGCCGGTCAGGAGCCCCTGCGATGGAAGTCGAGTTCGGACGATTGGCGCGCGGCCTCTGGTCCCTGGCGCCCGACGCGACCTTCCTCAACCACGGCTCCTATGGCGCCTGCCCGCGGGTCGTTCAGGCCGAGCAGGATCGGTTCCGTCGCGAGATGGAGGCCGAGCCGGACGATTTCGTCCGTCGCAACATCGTGCCGACCAGCGACGGGACGCCCCTGCGGGCGGTCGCGGCGCGGCTCGGCGGCCTTGTCGGCGCGCCGGCAGACCGCGTGGCGCTGGTGGAGAATGCGACGGTCGGCATCCAGTCGATCCTGCAGTCGGTCGACCTGGACCGCGGCGACGAGATCCTGATCACCAGTCACCAGTACAATGCCGTCCGGCTGCAGGTCGAGGCGCGCTGCCGGGAGACCGGCGCGGTCCCCCGCGTCGTGCAGATTCCGCTCCCCACCACGGCCGACGAGGCGCTGGGCCGCATCGGTGAGGCGGCCGGGCCCCGGGTCAAGCTGGCCATCATCGATCACATAACCTCGGCCACGGCCCTGGTCCTGCCGATCGCCGAGATCGTCGCGGATTTGCGCCAACGTGGGGTTCGCGTGCTGGTCGACGGCGCCCACGCCATCGGCCAGATCCCGCTGGACGTCGGCGACATCGGCGCGGACTGGTACGTCACCAACGCCCACAAATGGCTGTTCGCGCCCAAGGGCAGCGCGCTGTTGCACGCCGCCGACCACGTGGCGGCGATGACCCGGCCCTGCGTGACCAGTCACTTTGTCGAAATGGGCTTTCCCAAGTCGTTCGACTATCTGGGGACCCGGGACTATTCGGGCTGGCTGGCGATCCCCGAGGCGGTGCGCTTCCACGAACAGCTCGGGCCAGAAAGGCTGCGCCGCTACAACGCCGGGCTCGTCGCCTTCGCCAGCCAGCACTTGCTCGCCCTCGGTGCCCAGCCGGTCGGACCGATCGGGATGTGCGCATCGATGCGGGCCTTCGTCCTGCCGCAGCGGCGCGCGGCGCTCGACGACGACGCCCTGGCGCTTAAGCAGACGCTCTGGGACGAGGCCCGCATCCAAGTCAACGCGGCGGTGCTGGACAGCTCGCTGCTCATCCGGGTCTCCGGCCAGGCCTATGTCGAGGAAAAGGACTTCGTGCAGCTGAGCACCAAGCTGGACCGCCGCGGCTGGCCCGGACGCTAGGGTGAAGGCGGATTCGGCCCGCCCCAACGCCGCAGCGCCCTGGCCTGGTTGGCTTGATAGACCTGTTCGAGTTCCAGGGCGGGGTCGTCGATCGAGGCCCGCCATTGGCGCAATTGCCCAGATCCAAAAAACCGTGACACTTGTGCCACACGTCGCTTCACCTAACCCATTGAAAAGGCTGGTGGGTGCAGTAGGATTCGAACCTACGACCCGCTGATTAAGAGTCAGCTGCTCTACCAACTGAGCTATGCACCCGCACCGTCGAAACGGGCCGGATGAGGGCCCGTTCGCGAGGGCGCGGACCATAGCCGGTTTCGCTTTGTTGACAAGCCGCCCCGTCGTGCTTGTCCCGCGGCCTTCGGCTAGGCTCGGGCCGCCGAGTCGCGGAGGAGCAGGCATGGCCAGGCGCGACCTCACCGGCGCGGTGAATTTCAAGCACCTGGAGACCTATGCCGCCGGCGACCAGGGCGTGGTCGACGAGGTGCTGGCCATCTTCCGCGAGCAGGCGGCCATGTGGATCCGGCTGCTCGATCCGGCGTCCGAGGGTTGGCGCGACGCGGCCCATACGCTGAAAGGCTCGGCCCTCGGCATCGGGGCCTTCGCCCTGGCCGACGAGTGCGAGGCGGCCGAACTGGCGGGCGACGACCTCGCCAGGCGCACGCGGCTGCTCGAATCGGTGCGCACCGAACTCGACCGCGCCCTGGCCGACATCGCCGCCTATGCGCACGAACAGGCGTTGAAGTCGCTGCGCAGCCCGCCTGATCCTCACCCGTAGGGGAGGGGGACCGCACGAGGTGCGGTGGAGGGGGTGCGATGCCGGCCGCGCCCGTTTCAGTGTCGATCCCCCTCCCCCAACGGGGGAGGATCAGATGCCGGCGCCGTTGTCGATGGTGGCGAGCGCCGCTTCGTGGGCGGCGGCTTCGGCGGTGATCCAGGTGATGAAGGCCTTGACCTGCGGCAGCCGGCCCTTGGTCTTCGGGTGCACGAGATAGTAGGCGAAGTCGACCGCGGTGGCGATCTGGAACGGCGCGACCAGGCGGCCGGCGTCGAGGTCGGCCTGGGCCAGGGCGCGCTTGGCCAGCGCCACGCCGCGGCCGCCGACCGCCGCCTCGATGACCAGGCTGGACTGGTTGAAGCGCGGACCGCGCGCCCCGTCGAAGCCTTTGACGCCGCGCGCCGCCAGCCACATGGTCCAGTCGGGGCAGGAATCGTCGGCGTCGGGCGAGCCGTCGTGCAGCAGGATGTGGGCGGCGAGCTCGGACAGCGCGACCAGCGGCTGGCGGGCGACCAGCTCCGGGCTGACCACCGGGATCACCGTCTCCTGCA
>DASYAQ010000165.1:0-10335 GCA_036501225.1 Caulobacteraceae bacterium
CGATCTTCGTCACCAACAGCCTGACCGGGGTGCGCGCCGTCGGCCGGTTGGGGGATCGCGTCCTATCGCCGCATCCCCTGGTCGCCTCACTGGCGGCGGCCTGGACGGCGATGGCGGCCTGACCTTCGCCGGAAAGGGCTCTAGCAGCCCGGCGAGGGGATCGGGTCGACGATGCGTGGGCGCAGATAGAAGGTGTATGAATAGGGCTGCAGGTTCTTGACGATATAGCTCACGGGCGAGGTGTAGGTGTACTGCGCCTCGGACATGATCACGCTCTGGTTGGCGGCGATCAGATTGGCCTGCAGGTTCTCCGGTGTGCCGTTGGTGAGCTTGGTCCAGTTGCTGCTCGCGCAGCTCCAGATGACGGTGGCGGCGGTGCCGGCGGCGTTCTCCTGAACCTCCGAGATGCGCATCTTCAGGGTGGTCGTGTCGCTCGGCGACATGATGGTCTGGCCGGCGGCGAAGAAGTTGTTGATGTCGCCGACCACTGGAGCGGAATATTGCGCGGTGAGGTCGCCGATCGCCGAGGCGACGTGGCTGGTCTTGCGCTGGGCCAGCATCGCGCCGCAGAGCTCGGCGACGCCGAAATAGGCCAGGATCAAGATCGGCGCGACGAAGGCGAACTCGACGGCGGCGAGACCGTTGCGATCACGCAGAAACCGCTGAACAGGCTGCAACGGTCGCATCATGATCCGTACGGCTCGTTGCGAAATACCGATGTGGAGGTGAGCAGCATCTTGCCGCCGTTCAGCGGCGTGCCGATCCGATCGAGCGCCGGGGCCAGCACCGTCCATTGATAGAAGGCCTGGACCAGCACGATGTCGCCCGGGCCGCCCAGGCTGAAGGTCAGGTTGTTCTGATTGATCTGGCCATTCACGATCGGGCTGGGCTGGGTGACGGTCTGGAAGCTCGAAAAGGTCTGCACCTGGACGGTGAGGTTGTTGGTGCAATTGCTTCCCAGCCAGGCCAGTTGGCCGCAGATCAGGGTCTTGAACCCGGCGGCGGTCTCAGGCGTCGCCTGGCCTTGCAGCTGGCCGGTGCGGATCTGCCGCGCCGCTTCGTTGGTGGCCGCCTCGAGCGTGGTGGCGACGAAGTAGATCAGCCCGACCTCGATGATGCCGAACATCAGCGCGAAGAAGGGAATCGACACCAGCGCGAACTCGACGGCGGCCGCGCCGCGCCGACCACGGGCGAACCGGCCGATAAACCGGCGAAGGCGTCCTGGGGCTGATGACATCCTCTGCATGGGCGCGATTCTAGCGCGGCGTCCTTTATCGACGCTTAAGCTCGTAGACGTTTTGGGCCCGCCGGGAATTGCGATCTCAAGGATGCACCCCGCCGGCCTGGGTCACGGTCACCGGCGGGCCGACGTTCAGCGGCGCATTTTCGCCGCCGGGGCTTGGGCCGCTGGGGGCGCTGGCCGCGGCGGCAGCGTTATTTCCGATGCTGGGCGCGGCGGCGCCGCCGCCGTTTATCGTCTCGCAGCGGCTGCTGCAGTGATAGTCCTGCGCCGCCTGGCCGCGATAGACCGTGACCCGGCCGGCTTCGGAGCCGACCACCGCGACGACGCTGTCCAGCAGGGTGTGGCCGGAATGGTCCGTGACCAGAACCTGGGTCACGCCATAGCCCTTGCCCAGCAGGATGACGCTGTGGGAATCGATCATGGCCACGTCGGCAACGGCCGGGTCGGCGACAAAGACATTGGCCGCGGCGCCGTGCAGCATGACCCGGCGGCTTTCGTTGAGATCGACCGTCGTGATCGCCGCGGCGAAGGCCTGGCCGGCGCTGAGCAACGTCGCGAACGCCAGGGAGAGCGTCCAGATCGATCGGCGCATGACCGAACTCCTTGAGAAATAAGTCGGGACAGAGTTGGGCCGGAATGGTCAACAAATGCTGAAAACGGTCGCCCAGGCTCTCGCGCGAGAATCATAGTGTACGCGAGGGCCTTAAATCTGCCAGTTTCGAGCCATGGTTAAGCGTAAGTAATAGTAAAGATCGGTAAACCAAACAAATATATCGATCAATACTCTCCTGTTTACTCGACATTAAGCGCGGTGGTTCAAATTCGCCTTGTTTTCGGGGGCGAGCAGGCCGGACGGCTTGAACCTCCAGCTCACTGCTTGCTGAAACAGGAGATCAAGCAATGTCCAAGTTCGTTACGCGTTTTGCCAAGAATGAATCCGGCGCCACGGCCATCGAATACGGCCTGATCGTCGCTCTGATCGCGGTCTTCATCATCGGCGCCGTCACCAGCGTCGGCACCGCGCTGAGCACCAAGTTCAACACGGTCGCCGCGTCGCTCTAACCGGCGTCGATACCCGACCGAGGGTAATCTTAAAGGGCCGCGGCGTTTCACACGCCGCGGCCTTTTTCGTTTTGTTCAGTGCTGTTGGACTATCGAGTCCCGCCATGACCGCCGCCATGCGCAACCTGTTCTGGATTCTGGCCGCGTCGGCGATCCTGCTTCTGCCCGCGATCCTGTGGGGCCGGCCCTTCGTATTCTACGACACGCCCGCCTATTGGGGCTGGGGCCGCGACCTGTACGAGGCTCTGCAGCGGCCGTGGCCGCAGGCCGGTCAGCCCTGGATCGCCGGCCGCCCCCTGTACGGCTGGGAAATCGGCGCCCACGGCGCCACGTCCGGCGATCTGCGCTTCACCGTCACCTTGCTGACCGCGCGTTCGGCGTTCTACGCCGTTCCGCTCTACCTTCTCACCGCGGCCGGCGGCCTCTGGCTGGTCGCGGCGCCGCAGGCCCTGGTCACGGCCTGGGCGCTTCACCTCGCCTTCCGCGTGCTGGCGCCGGGGACTGGACGCCTGGCCTATCTGGGCCTGGTCGCGGGCCTGATGGCGCTCAGCAGCCTCGGCTTCGAGACGGCCTACGCCATGCCCGATCTTTTCGGCGGCCTGGCCCTGCTGGCCGCCGGCCTGCTGATCGCCCGGCCCGAATCGATCGGCCGCTGGAGCCGCCTCGGCCTCGTCGTGCTGATGGTCTACGCGGCCCTGGTCCATACCGCCAACCTGCTCGACCTGGCCGTCGCCGTGGTCTTCAGCCTTCTGGTCTACGGCCGCGCCGGCCTTCCCAAGGCGCTTTCGCGGGTCGCGCCGGTGGCGGCGGCCCTTGCGGTCGCCCTTGTCGCTTCGGCCGTGAGCCAGATGGCGCTGGCCCAGGCCTTCGGGCGTCCGCTTCTCACCGCCCCTTTCCTCGCCAGCCGGGTCCTGGCCGATGGAACCGGGCAGAGCTATCTGCGGCGGGCCTGCGGCGTGACCAGGCTGGCCGCCTGCGACCTCGCCGAGGTCAAGGCCGACTACCCGGAATATTATCTCGGCCTCTATCCGCTGGAGCCGCCGCCGCCGCTCACCGATGCGGCGCGGATCTATGATCAGTTGCAGTTCCGCGTCGTCAGCGACGCCGAGGCCGAGCATCGCGAGCGCTTCGTCCGCGAGCAGCCGCGGCTGGTGCTCGGCGCCTTGCTTACCGACGGCGGGCGCGAGGCCGGCGCCATGCTGGCCAGCGGCGCGGCGGAGACGCTTAATTTCGGCGTCAATCGCGACTTCGACAGCCTGCGGGGCCTGATGCGCGAGCACACCCGCAGGCGCGATCAGATCGTCGCCCTGACCCCGGGGGCGGCGGCCTGCGTCCAGGGCGTCGGCCGCGCCTGTGGCGATCTCGACATCCCGGCCATGGGCGCGGTCCAGGGCCTCACCGTCTGGCTTTCGCTGGCGCTCCTCGCCGTCGGCGCTCTTCGCAAGCCCGCCAAAGCCGCCGCTACTGAGGCCATAAGGCCGTTCGTTGTCTGCATGGTCGGCTTCGTCCTGGCCAACGCCCTGATCTGCGGCGGCCTGTCCGGCGCCTACGACCGCTACCAGTCGCGGGTCGAATGGCTGATTCCCTTCTGCGCGCTCATCGGGCTCGTCCAGTGGGCGCGGCGGGGTCGGACGGCCGGTCAGGCCTCGGCCGCAACCATTCCTTCACCCGTCGCCAGCATCGTAGCGGCCGCCCCCGCCGCGAGACGACCGTGACCCTGCTGCAAGCCGCCGCCCTGACCCTGTTTCCCGTGCTGGTGATCATCGCGGCGCTGACGGATATCGCCAGCTTCACCATTCCCAACCGGCTGACCCTGCTGCTGGCGGCCTGTTATCTTCCGGTGGCCATCATGCTGGGCCGGCCGCTTGCCGAGATCGGTTTTTGCCTCGCCATCGGCGCGGGCGCGCTGGTGGTCGCCGTCGGCATGTTCGCGGCCGGCTGGATCGGCGGCGGCGACGCCAAGCTGTTCGCCGGCGTGGCGCTCTGGCTGGGCTGGCCGGCCAGCATCGCCTTCCTGATGGTCACCGCGCTCGCCGGCGGCGGCCTGGCGCTGCTGCTGCTCAATGCCCGCGCGACCTGGCTCAAGCCCTATCTGGCCGGGGCGCCGCCCTGGCTCGACAAGCTGACGACGAACGGCGAGGCGGTGCCGTACGGCGTGGCGATCGCGCTGGGCGGCCTGGTCGCTTTTCCGCAGAGTTCGCTCCTGCATGGCCTCCATCCAAGTTTTTAATGCTTTTCTCCCCGCCGCTTAGCGCGTCGTTAACCATGGCCTGAGCAAGGTCGGCGCACGTCTCGGAGAGTCTGTGCCGATGGGCCGCACCAGAATCATCATCGTTCTCGCCATCGCGGCGATCGGCGCGATCGGGCTTGCGCTGATCGTGGGCGCGATGACCAAGCACAAACCCGCGCCAACGCAGGTGGTCATCTCCTCCTCGGCGCCGGCCCAGCCCATGGCCAGGGTGCTGGTCGCCAAGCACGATCTCGGCATCGGAACCCGACTCGGCGCCAACGATCTCGCTTGGCAGGACTGGCCCGCCGACGCGGTCAATCCGGCCTTCATCACCGACGGCCAGGGCGCGCGCGTTCCGGTCGCCGGCGGCGCCGCCGCGATCCTCGCCGACCAGGCCAAACAGACCGCCAAGGCCGCCGCCCAGGTGGTCGCCGGCGCCACCGGCCCGATGGAGCAACTCTATGGCTCGATCGTGCGCCAGCCGATCCTGGCCAATGAGCCGATCACCAACACCAAGCTCGTGCGCGGCGGCGAGGGCGGCTTCATGGCCGTTGTCCTGCGGCCCGGCATGCGCGCCGTGGCCGTTCAGGTGAACACCAATACCGCCGCCGGCGGCTTCATCCTGCCGGGCGACCGGGTCGACGTGGTGCAGAGCCGCCCGGCCGATCCAGCCGCGAACGGCGGTCGTGCGGGCTTTGTGGCCGACACCCTGCTGCGCAACATCCGGGTGCTCGCCATCGATCAGACCAGCCAGCCGCCAAAGAACGGGGTGCAGTCGCAGGTGGGTTCGACGGCCACGCTCGAGGTCGCCGCCGCCGACACCGAGGTCATCGCCCGCGCCAAGGCGCAAGGCGAGGTGATTCTCGCCCTGCGGGCCTATTCCGACGCCGGCGGTCCCTCCGGCCGAGGCCTGGCGGGCTCGCAGGATTCCGGTTCGGTGCACATCTTCCGCAGCGGCCAAGCCCCCGAAGTGATGGTTCTCCAATGAAACCTCGCCACCGTCTCCTTGGGCTCGTCGCCCTGCTGATCGCCTCGCTGACCCAGGCGACCGCGCCGGCGCTGGCGCAGATGCAGCCGCTCAGCCCGATGCAGATCAATCTCGCCACGGCCAATGGCGGCGCGCAGAACCTGTCCATCCCGCGCGGCAAGTCGGCGATCGTCGACCTGCCTGTCGATGCCCGCGACGTTCTGGTGACCAACCCGCAGGTCGCCGACGCGGTGCTGCGGTCGCCCAGGCGCATCTATGTGATGGGGCTCGCCCCCGGCGTCACCGACGCGGCCTTCTTCGACGCCGCCGGCCATCGCATCCTGGCGCTCAACATCCGGGTCGATCAGGACTTCAGCGCCGTCGCCCAGACCATCAACCAGCTGATGCCCGACGCCCACGTCCGGGTGGCGGCGGTCAATACCAGCCTGGTGTTGACCGGCGACGTCCGCGACCTCGCCGAAGCCGACAAGGCGGTTCAGATCGCCCAGCAGTTCACCACCAAGCCCGAGCAGGTGCTCAACATGCTGTCGATCGACGGCAAGGAGCAGGTGATGCTCAAGGTGCGCATCGTCGAGATGCAGCGCACGGTGATCAAGCAGCTGGGCTTCAATCTCAGCGCCCTTATCGGCCAGGTCGGCAGCCCGCAATTCCTCATCGGCACCGCCGCCAGTTTCGCGGTCAACGGGGCGATTCTCGGCGGTCTGAACGCCGGCTACCAGCTCGACACCACCCAGCAGCCGCAGGTGAAGGCGTTCGACCCCCTCACCGGCGCCTTCGACCTGCCACAGGTCTGCAGCGGCTGTAACAACGGCGGCCAGGCCTCGATCGCGACCACCCAGACCACCTCGGGCAGCACCGGCGTCAACAAGGCCGGAACCACGATCGAAGCCTTCGAGCAGGTCGGTCTGGTGCGCACCCTGGCCGAGCCCAACCTGACCGCGGTGTCCGGCGAATCGGCCAAGTTCCTGGCCGGGGGCGAGTTTCCCGTGCCGAGCGGCCTCAGCACCAACGGCCAGGTGAGCGTGGAATTCAAGACCTTCGGCGTCGGGCTGGGCTTCACGCCGGTGGTGATGTCGGCCGGCCGCATCTCGCTGAAGATCTCCACCGAGGTCTCCGAGCTGACCAACCAGGGCTCTTTCACCATATCGACCGGAACCGGCAACCCCGGCCTGACCATTCCTGGCCTGAACGTGCGGCGCGCGGAAACCACCGTCGAACTGCCGTCCGGCGGGTCGATGATGATCGCCGGCCTGCTCAACGAAGAGACCAAGCAGGACCTGGACTCGCTTCCCGGCCTGATGAACCTGCCGGTGCTCGGCGCGCTCTTCCGCTCTCGCGACTACCAGGAAGGTGAGACCGAACTGGTGGTCATGGTCACGCCCTATCTGGTCAATTCGACCAGCCCGGCCAATCTGCAGACGCCCGCCGACGGCTTCCAGGTCGCCAACGACGCCCAGACCGTCCTGCTCGGCCGCCTGAACCGGGCCAACAGGACCCCGCCCGCCGCTGTCGCCGGCAAGGCTTATCAAGGACCGGTCGGCTATGTCATCGAATAGGCGCGCGCCCATGATCCGCAACCTGATCGTTCTCGGCCTGGCCACCCTGGCCTGCGCCTGCGCCTCGCTCGACGACTCGAAAAAGGTCGCCAGGCGCGACGCGCCGATAACGCCGACGGAACACTTCGCCATCACCGTCTCGTCGTCGCCGGACCAGATCCTGCTGGCCCCGCACGCCAGCGGCGTCTCCAACAGCCAGGCGGACGCCTTGGCCGCCCTGGTCAACCGCTGGCGCGACGCCGGCGCCGAGACCATCACCATCATGGCCCCGGCCGCCGGCCAGGGTCAGGCCTACCACTCGACGGCCGCGATCGAGGCGGCCTTGGAGGAGCTGGGCGTCAGCCCCGATCGGATCAGGCTCGGCGGCTACGACGCCGGTCAGCGCATCGGCGCGCCGATCGCGGTGGGGTTCAAGAGCTACAGGGCCCAGGGGCCTGAATGTGGCCACAACTGGAAGGATTTCACCGCCAGCCGCGACAACGACGTCAACAACAATTTCGGCTGCGCGACCACAGCCAACATCGCGGCCATGATCGCAAACCCGGCCGACCTCCTGGCCCCGCGGCAGACCGATCCGGCCGACGCCAGCCGCCGCGAGACCGTCCTCGGCAAATATCGCCAGGGCTTGGCCTCGTCGTCGGCCAAGGATCCCCAGGCCAACGGCGCGGTCTCCGATGCGGTGCAGCAGTAGGACAATCCGGTGATCAAACCTCAATCCACGCCTGACGGTTCGACCAGCGGCTTCAGCGCCGACGACGAGTTCGCGTCCGCCGCCGATCCGTGGCGGCCCGATTCCAACGCCGGCGAGGCGCTGGAGGACGACGACCCCTTCCTCACCCCGCAAGAGCCGATCGAGGCCTTCGAGGCATCCGACGACGACGCGGGGCCGGCCGCGCCGGTCAATCCGGTCGGCGACCTGATCGCCGGCGCCGAGGCGGTGCTTGGCGAGGCCAGCGTGCCGCGCATCGGCATCCACATCTTCTGGGAACGGACCGACACTGCCGAGGTGGCCGAGAAGTGCGCCGCCGACCGGCGCATGAGCCGCGCCTCGACCGAGGTCCGTCCCGGCGGCCTGAACGCGGCTGTCGCCCAGTATCAGAACCAGCCGACCCCGGCCCTGGTCATTGTCGAAAGCCTCGACGACGGCCCGACCCTGCTGGCGCAACTCGATCGCCTGGCCCAGGTCTGCGACGCCGGCGCCAAGGTGGTCGTCATCGGCTCGCACAACGACATCGCCCTCTATCGCGAGCTGATGCGGCGTGGCGTCAGCGAATATCTGGTGCCGCCGCTGCAGCCGCTGCAGCTGATCGGCGCGATCACCACCCTCTATGCCGATCCCGCCTCGCCCTTCGTCGGCCGCCAACTCGCCTTTGTCGGCGCGCGCGGCGGCGTCGGATCGTCGACGGTCGCGCACAATCTCGCCTATCTGCTCAGCGAGACCATGCAGACCAACACGGTGATCGTCGATCTCGACCTGCCGTTCGGCACCGCCGGCCTCGACTTCAACCAGGACCCCCTGCAAGGGGTGGCCGACGCGCTCAGCCAGCCCGACCGGCTGGACCCGGTGCTGCTCGACCGGATGATGGCCCGCTGCAGCGACCGGCTCAGCCTGTTCGCCGCGCCGGCGACGCTGGATGTGGACTACGACATATCCGCCGACGCCTTCGAGGAGGTGACCAGCAAGATCCGCGCGACCGCGCCCTATGTGGTGCTCGACCTGCCGCACCTGTGGTCGGGCTGGATGCGCCGCACCCTGCTCGGCGCCGACGACGTGGTGATCACCGCCGCGCCGGACCTCGCCTCCCTGCGCAACGCCAAGAACATCGTCGACCTGGTTCGCCAGGCGCGGCCGAACGATTCGCCGCCCATGCTGGTGCTCAACATGGTGGGCTCGCCCGGCCGGCCGGAGATTCCCAGCAAGGACTTCGGCGAGGCGCTTGGTCTGGAAACCGGGATCATCCTGCCCTTCGACGCCAAGCTGTTCGGCCAGGCGGCCAACAACGGTCAGATGATCGAAGAGGTCGGCCCCAAGTCCAAGGCCGCCGAGGCCTTCCAGCGGCTGGCGCTCACGATCACCCGCCGCGACCCGCCGCCGGCGCCCAAGAAGTCGGCGCTCGCCGGCCTGTTCAAGCGGAAATAGGCCGAATCGGTGTTCGGTAAACGCCCAGCGGACGGTGACCCCAGTAAGCCGACGCAAGCGCCGCCGCCGGCTCCGACGGCGGGACCGCCAATCGCCACGCGTCCGCAACGGGTCGAGCCGGCCACGGCCAGGCAGGCGCTGGCGCCGGCCAAGGCGCCCTCCGCCGCTAAACCATCGAACTCGGCGACCGATCGCCTCGCCGGCGCACACGCCTCGCAAAAAGCCGCCGCCGCCGCCGGCGGGCCGAAGCTCACCTCCGCCTTCGAACAGCTCAGGGCCGCGCAAGGTTCGCCGACCGCCGAAATCGTCCGCGAGCAGAGCGACTATTACCACGCCACCAAGACCACCATCTTCAACGCCCTGATCAACACCATCGACCTGGCGCAACTCGCCCAGCTCGATCTGAAGACCGCCGGCGAGGAGATCCGCGACATCGTCGCCGAACTGGTGGCGATCAAGAACGTCTCCATGTCGGTCGCCGAACAGGAGCACCTGGTCCAGGACATCATCAACGACGTCCTGGGTTACGGTCCGCTAGAGCCGCTGCTGGCCCGCGACGACATCGCCGACATCATGGTCAATGGCGCCGGACGGGTGTTCATCGAAGTCGCCGGCAAGGTGCAGCTGACCAACGTCCGCTTCCGCGACAACGCCCAGCTGATGAACATCTGTCAGCGGATCGTCAGCCAGGTCGGCCGCCGCGTCGACGAAAGCTCGCCGATCTGCGACGCGCGCTTGCTGGACGGCTCTCGCGTCAACGTGATCGCGCCGCCCCTGGCCCTGGACGGGCCGACCCTGACCATCCGGAAATTCAAAAAAGACAAGCTGACCATGCGCAACCTGGTCGACTTCGGGTCGATCAGTCCGGAAGGCGCACGGGTGCTGGGCGTCATCGGCGCCTCGCGATGCAACATCCTGATCTCCGGCGGCACCGGCTCGGGCAAGACCACGCTTCTGAACACCCTGACCGCCTTCATCGACCCTACCGAACGGGTGATCACCTGCGAGGACGCCGCCGAACTGCAGTTGCAGCAGCCGCATGTGGTGCGGCTCGAAACCCGCCCGCCGAATCTCGAGGGCTCCGGCGCGATCACCATGCGCGACCTCGTCAAGAAT
>DASYAQ010000166.1:0-5335 GCA_036501225.1 Caulobacteraceae bacterium
CCGCTGGTGGTCGGCACGTTCGGCCGCCGGGGCGGCGGCTTGGGCAGCCGCGCGGAGACGGCGCGCATGACCACGTAGAAGACCGGCGTGAACAAGAGGCCGAACACCGTCACCCCGATCATGCCGGAAAAGACCGCGACGCCAAGCGCCTGGCGCATCTCGGCGCCGGCGCCGCTGGCGAAGGCCAGGGGCACAACGCCCAGGATGAAGGCGAAGGAGGTCATCAGGATGGGGCGCAGACGCGTTCGACCGGCCTCCGAGGCGGCCTCGTGCAGCTCCAGGCCATGCTCCACCTCGCCCTGGCGCGCGAACTCGACGATCAGGATGGCGTTCTTGGCCGCCAGCGCGATCAGCACCACCAGGCCGATCTGGGTCAGGATGTTGTTGTCGGCGCCGCGCAGATTGACGCCCAGGATCGCCGCCAGGAGACACATGGGCACGATCAGGATCACCGCGAACGGCAGGGTCACGCTCTCATAAAGGGCCGCCAGCAGCAGGAAAACCACCACCACCGCCATGCCGAAGACCATGATGCCGGTATTGCCGGCCAGCTTCTCCTGATAGGCGAGCTCGGTCCATTCGTAGCCGTAGCCCGGCGGCAGCCGCTGGGCCGCCAGCCGCTCCATGGTCGCGATCGCTTGGCCCGAGGAGCGGCCGGGCGGGCTGTCGCCCTGGATCTCGGCGGCGGGGAACAGATTGTAGCGCAGCACCCGATAGGGGCCGGTGGTGTGCTCGAGATTGACCAGCGACCCCAATGGCACCATGGCCCCGGAGGTCGAGCGGGTCTGCAGCTCGAGAATGCGGCTCTCGTCGTTGCGGAACGGCGCGTCGGCCTGGGCGAGCACCTGAAATGTGTGCCCGAACAGGTTGAAGTCATTGATGAAGGTCGAGCCTAGATAGGTCTGCAAGGTGGCGAAGACGGCGCTGTCGGGCACGCCGAGAGTTTCGGCCTTGGCGCGGTCGATGTCGGCGAAGATGCGCGGCGTCTTGGTGTTGAAGGTGACGAAGGCGCCGACCACGTCGGGGGTCTGGTTGGCCGCCTGGGCGAGGTCGTTGGTCACCGCCTCGAGCGCGCGGGCGCCGTGGCCGCCCTGGTCTTCGACGATCATCTTGAAGCCGCCGGTGGACCCGATGCCCCGCACCGGCGGCGGCTGGATGATGCGGATGTCGGCGCCGGTGATGACGCTCAGCCGCTTCTGCAGGGCGGCGATCACCGCCGGGGTCTTCAACTCCGGCCGGTTGCGTTCATCGAAAGGCCGCAGGACCAGATAGATTTGCCCGGCGTTCGAGGCCGTCGTGCCCGTGGTCGCGTCGACGCCGGCGTAGTTCGATACCGCCAGCACGCCCGGCGTCGCCAGGGCGATCTGGCCCACCTGCCGCTGGACGGCGTCGGTCCGGTCCAGGCTCGCCCCGGCCGGCAGGGTGGTGGCGATGATCAGATTGCCCTGGTCCTGGGCCGGAATGAAGCCCTGCGGGGTGGCCGCCAGCCGCCATCCCGTCAGCAGCAGAAGCCCGACATAGACGATCAGCATCAGCGTCGCCATGCGCACCAGCCGGTGGATCAGGGCCGAATAGCGGCCGGCCAGCCGGTCGAAATTGCGATTGAACCAGTCGGGAAATGCCGACGGCCAGAACCGGCGGCCGGCCGCCCCTGGCGGCGCGTGCGTGTGGGGCCGCATGATCAGCGCCGCCATGGTCGGTGAGAGGGTCAGCGAAACGATCAGCGAAATGCTCGCCGCGGCGGCGATGGTCAGGGCGAACTGGCGGTAGAACTGGCCGGATATTCCGGTGATGAAAGCGGTGGGCACGAAGACCGCCAGCATGACCAGCACGATGGCGACCAGGGCGCCGCCGACCTCGTCCATGGTGATGTGCGCCGCCTCGCGCGGCGTCACCCCGGCGCGCAGGTGCCGGTCGATGTTCTCGACCACCACGATGGCGTCGTCGACCACGATGCCGATGGCCAGCACCAGGCCGAACAGCGACAGGTTGTTGATCGAGAAGCCGGCCGCGGCCATCACCGCCAGGGTGCCGATCAGGCAGACGGGAATGGCGATGATCGGAATGATCGCCGTGCGCCAGCTCTGCAGGAAGACCATCACCACCAGCACGACCAGGACCAGCGCCTCGAGCAGGGTCTTCTCGGCCTCGACGATGGAGGCGCGGACATATTCGGTCGGGTTGTAGATGATCTTGTAGTCGAGGCCGGGCGGGAAACTCTTCTTCAGCGTCTCCATTTCGGCCCGGATAGCCGCGGCGGTGGTGAGCGCATTCGCGCCGGGCTGGGCGAGCACCCCTAGGGCCACCGCGTTGAATTTGTTCATATAGGCGTTGGTGGTGTAGTCGGCCGCGCCGAGTTCGACCCGCGCCACGTCGGAGACCCGGGTGGCGCGGCCCTGGCTGTCGGTCTTGATGATGATGTCGCCGAACTGTTCGGGCGTGGTCAGCCGGCCCAGCGCCTCGACATTGTACTGGAAGGCGCTGCCGCCCTGGGCCTCCGGCGCCTGGCCGACGGCGCCGGCCGCCACCTGGATGTTGTGGCTCTGCAGGGCCGAGACGATGTCGGTGACGGTCAGGTCGCGCGCCGCGGCGCGGTCCGGGTCGATCCAGATGCGCATCGAGTAGTCGCGGGCGGCGCGGCTGCCGACGTCGCCGACCCCCGGTATGCGCAGGATGGCGTCGCGGATGTGCAGGCCGACATAGTTGGCGATGTACTGCTGGTCGAGCGAGCCGTCCGGCGAATAGGTATGGACGGCGAGCAGGATGTCGCTCGAACTCTTGCGGACGTTGACGCCGGCGGCGACGACCTCCGGCGGCAGGTGAGAGGTGGCCGCCGCCACCCGATTTTCGACCAGCACCTGGGCGGCGTTGGGATCGGTGCCCAGCTTGAAGGTGACGGTGATGGCGACATGGCCGTCGCCGGTCGACTGCGAGGACATGTAGATCATGTTCTCGACCCCGTTGATCTGCTCCTCGATCGGCGCGGCGACGGTGTCGGCCAGCACCTCGGCCGAGGCGCCCGGATAGTCGGCCGAAATGTTCACCGTCGGCGGCGAGATGTCCGGATATTGCGCGACGGGCAGGGTCGGAAAGGCGACAGCGCCAGCCAGGGTGATCAGGATGGCGATCACCGCGGCGAACACCGGCCGGTCGATGAAGAAGTGCGAAATCCTCATCGGGCGGGGGTGGCCGCCGGGCCTGCGTCGACAATGGTCGCGGACCCCGCCGGCTCACCGACGGCATTGGCCGCCTGGTCGTCTGACGCCGCCGGAGCCGGCGTGATCCGGCCCTGGTGCGGGGTGACCTTCTGGCCGACCCGGGCGCGTTGAACGCCGTCGATGATGATGAGGTCGTTCGGGCCGATGCCCTGGCGGATGACGCGCAGGCCCCCGGTCAGCGGACCGGGCGTGACGTCGCGTTCGGAAACCTTGCCGTTGGCGGCGACCACATAGACCACCTGGCGGGTCTGGTCGGTGACGATGGCCTGGTCGGGGATCAGCAGCGCCAGATAGGCGCCGGAGCCCTGCAGCCGCATATGGCCGAACATGCCCGGGGTGAGGAAGTTTCCCGGATTGTCGACCACCGCCCGGCCGCGGATGGTGCCCGAGCCGGTGTCGAGCGCATTGTCGACGAAGTCCATCCGGCCTTTCCAGCGATAGGTCGCCTCGTCCTGCAGCCGGATCTCGACCGGGGTCGGCGCCACCCGCGACGAGGGCCGCGTGCCGGCGGCGTTTTCGCGCTGGTATTTGAGGTAGGCGGCTTCGGAGCCGGTGAAGGCGAAGCGGATCGGGTCCAGATTGACGATATTGGTCAGGACCGTGACATCGGCCGTAACCAGATTTCCCGGCGCGATGCGGCGATCCGAGACCCGGCCGCCCAGGGGCGCGACGACGCGGGTGAATTCGAGGTTCAGCGCGTTGGTGCGCACATTGGCCTGGGCGGCCAGGAGATCGGCGGCGTCCTGCCGCTCGGTGGCGATCAGCAGGTCGTAGGCCTCCTGGCTGATCGCCTTGGCGGCCAAGAGCTGGGCGCCGCGGGCGGCCTCGGTCGTGGCATTGGCCAGGGCGGCGGCGGCATGGGCCTGCTGGCCCTTGGCCTGGTCGAGAGCGGCGCGATAGGGCCTGGGATCGATGACGAACAGCACCTGGCCCTTGCGCACCACGTCGCCGTCCTTGAAGCCGACCGACTGCAGATAGCCCGAGACCCTGGGGCGAACATCGACGGAATCCTCGGCGACGAACTGGCCGACATAGTCGTCCCAGTCGATCACCGTCTCCTGCAGCGGGCGCGAGACCGTGACGCTGGGCGGCGGCGGCGCTGCCGCGGGCTTCGGCGCGCAGCCCGCCAGCAACAGGCCGGCCGCGAGCGACGCCGAAATCAGCGCGAAAGGTTTCCGTACGGGCAAGTTCAATCCGTCCTCTTACGAGGCCAACGCACTATGCTGGCCCGCCCCCGCTGGCAAATGCAGCGCGGGCCTTTTAGGCGGCGTTCTTTGCACGCATGTTGCGCGAGACGGCCCGCCGCTAGGCTCACCCGGTCGATCGGCTAAGATGGCGGCGAGGAAAGACCAGGAAGGGATGCAATGGCGGCCGAACCGAGCCCGGACGTGAGCTATGTGCGCGGCGCGGACCAGCCGCCGCTGCGGGAAGACACCATCGGCGCGGCGCTCGACGAGGCGGCGCGGCGCTGGGGCGAACGCGAGGCGGTGGTCTCGGTGGCGCAGGGCGTTCGCTGGACCTTCGCCGAGCTGGCCGCGAGGGCCGACGCGGTGGCGGCCGGGCTGCTGGCGCTCGGCCTGACCCAGGGCGAGCGCATCGGCATCTGGTCGCCGAACAACGCCGAATGGGTGCTGACCCAGTTCGCCGCCGCCAAGGCCGGGCTGATCCTGGTCACCATCAATCCGGCCTATCGCGCCTCGGAACTGGAATACACGCTGAACAAGGTGGGCGTGAAAGCCCTGGTCGCGGCCTGCGCCTTCAAGACCAGCAACTATGCCGAGATGGTCGAGGCGCTGGCCCCGGAGATCGCCGGCTCCGCGCCCGGCCGGATCACGGCCGCCGCCCTGCCCCACCTGCGCGCGGTCATCAAGATCGGCGGGAGCCCACGGTCCGGCTGGCTCGACTTCGACGCGGTCGCCGGGCTCGGCCGGCCGCGAGACGCCGCGGCGCTGAAGGCGCTGGCGCCAAGCTTGCGCAACAACGAGGCGATCAACATCCAGTTCACCAGCGGCACCACCGGCCTGCCCAAGGGCGCGACGCTGTCGCACCGCAACATCCTCAACAACGGCTATTTCCTCGGCTTCGCCATCGGCCTGCGCGAAGGCGACCGGCTCTGC
>DASYAQ010000167.1:0-11640 GCA_036501225.1 Caulobacteraceae bacterium
TTTCGAGGACAAGGGCGACCGCGTCATCGCGCGGCTGCGTGGCCCCGACGGCGTCGAGGAAACCTGCGAGGCGGCCTATATCGCCGGCTGCGATGGCGCGCGCTCACTGGTGCGCGAGACCCTGGGCTCGGGCTTTCCGGGTGGCACCTATCGCCAGGTCTTCTATGTCGCCGATGTCGAGGCCGGCGGGGCTCCCATCGACGGCGAACTGCATGTCGACCTGGACGAGGCCGACTTCCTGGCGATTTTCCCGTTGGCCGGGAAGGGCCGCGCGCGGCTGATCGGCACCGTGCGCGACGAGCGCGCCGAGCATGCCGACACCCTGAAGTTCAAGGACGTCAGCGACCGGGCGATCGAGAATCTGAAGGTCGAGATCCACAAGGTGAACTGGTTTTCGACCTATCACGTACATCACCGGGTGACCGATCACTTCCGCGCCGGCCGCGCCTTCCTGGCCGGCGACGCGGCGCACATCCACAGTCCCGCCGGCGGTCAGGGCATGAATACCGGCATCGGTGACGTCATCAACCTGGCCTGGAAGCTGGCCGCGGTGCTGGGCGGCCGTGCGCCCGACAGCCTGCTGGACAGCTACGAGGCCGAGCGGATCGGCTTTGCGCGGCGTCTGGTGAACACCACCGATCGGGCCTTCAGTCTCGCCACCGCCGAGGGCCCGGTCGCCGACATCCTGCGCACCCGCATCGCGCCGGTGGTGCTGTCCAACCTGGTGCACATCGAGGCGGCGCGGGAGTTCCTTTTCCGCACCGTCAGCCAGATCACCTTGAACTATCGCGACGGCCCGTTGAGCACCGGCAAGGCAGGTCGCGTGCATGGCGGGGACCGCCTGCCCTGGGCCCCGGTCGAGGGCGAAGACAATTTCGCCTCGCTCGCGGCCATGGTCTGGCAGGTGCATGTCTATGGCGCGGCCAGCGAGGCGCTGGTGGAAGGCTGCGCCAAGTCGGGCCTGCCGTTGCACGTGTTCGCCTGGCGACCCGAACACGAGACGGCCGGCCTGACGCAAAACGCCGTCTATCTGCTGCGGCCGGACAGCTATGTGGCGCTGGTCGATCCGACCGGATCGCCGGACGCCCTGGAGCAGTACCGCGCCGCCCGGTCGATCGAGTTCGCCCCGGTTCCGGTCCGCTGACACGCTACCGACAGAATCTGACGCGCCGATCGTTATGATCGACGCATGAATAGTCACCTCTCGTGAGCCGTCGCATGAGCCCGACCTGGGTCCTTTGGCTATGGGTCTATCCGAGCACGAGCAGGTCCCTGACGCCGGTGGCCGACTCCGGCAGTGTCCCGGCGGCGATGGCGGCATCGAGCCTGGCGAAGCCCTCGGCGATCTCGTCGGCGCCCAGATGTTCGAAGGTCGAGATCGAGCGCAGCCGCAGTCGCTCGACGGCGTCCGCCACGTTCAGCCAGATCTGGGCCGGCGCCTCGACCAGCGCCAGAGGCCTCAGCCCCACCGGCGCGAAGAGTTCCGTAACCGCCGCGGTCGTCGGATACATCTCGAGTTCGATCGCCAGCGCCCGCGGGAAGAACCGATGCCACCAGACGGACTGGGCTGCCAAGCGATCGGCGAATCCGCTGTGGATCAGCAGACGTCCGCCTGGCTTCAGCACGCGCGCGATCTCCGCGGCCGCCGCGGCGCGGTTCGGCACATGATGGAAGGACAGGAACATCAGCACCGCGTCAGCGACATCGTCGCCCAAGGGGATGTTGGCCGCGTCGCCGGCGCGGTAGTCGACGCCCGGATGCGGCCCGGACGCCTCGGCGATCTGGCGCATCTTGCGCGACGGCTCGACGCCATGGACCGGCCCGCCGAACGCCTCGGCCAGGGCCGGCGTCAGCCGCCCGGTCCCGGAACCGAGATCGACGATCGTCAGCGGGCGTTTGGCCGGAAGTTGCTCGGCGAACAGCCGCAGCCAGATCGCCAGGGTCGCCCCGGGCATGGCGCGGCCCGCCGCATAGACCTCGTGTTGCCGCTCGTCGTAGTCGACCGTTTTCAGCGCCATCCCGCTCCCCTTCAACTCGGCTTCCAGAATGCGGAATAGGGGACGCCTTCCCGGTAGCGCGCAATCGCTTCGCGGATATAGGGGATGGTGTTGTCCGGCAGGCTTGCAATCGGAAACCAGTTCAGCGCGGCGCACTTGTCGGGCTCCATGTTGCGGATTTCACCGCGCCAGCGGGTCGGCTCGAAGAAGAACTCGACCCGCTCGTCGTCCTGGCGCCGGTGCATGACCGTGCGCAAGCCCAGGTCGGCCGGATCGATCTCGGCCCCGGCCTCTTCGCGGGCCTCGCGCGCGGCGGCGACGGCTAGCGGCTCGTCGCCGTCGACATGGCCGGAGACCAGGCCGTAATTGCCGTCCTCGTAGCCGGTGTTGGCGCGCAACAAGAGCAGGATCTCGTCGCCGCGCCGGAACAGCAGGTAGACGGCGGCGATGAGTTTGAAGCGGTCTGACATCCCGCCGACGAAGGCGTGAGTCCGGCTTTCCGGCAAGATCAACGAGGCCAACCGGCCCAGACCATCGGCCTTCTGCGAAGCAGCATTTTGACCGCCAAGTTCGCCAAGGACGCCAAGATTCCGCGGACACCTGGGCGAACTTGGCGTCCTTGGCGGTTGATCCTGGGTTCGCTGCGCGGGTTAGATCTGCACCTTGCGGCCAGCCCAGAAGGGGTCGCGGACCTTCTTGCGCTGGATCTTGCCGGCCGGCGAGCGCGGCAGGTCGTCGACATAGTCCACCGAGCGCGGCAGCTTGAACCCGGCCAGGTGTTCGCGCGCGAAGGCCATGATCTCGGCGGTCAGCGCCGGGCTGGGCGCGTAGCCGGGCTTCAGCATCAGCACGACCTTCACCTCTTCGCCCCATTCGGTGTTGGGCACGCCGATGGCGCATGAGTCCTCGACCGCCGGGTGCTTGATCAGCTCGTTGTCGATCTCCTGCGGATAGATGTTCACCCCGCCGGAGATGATGCACTCGGCGGTGCGGCCGGTGAGGAAAAGGTAGCCGTCCTCGTCGAAATAGCCGACGTCGCCCAGGGTGAAATAGCCGTCGCGGTGGCTGGCGGCGGTCTTTTCAGGATCGTTGAAATATTCGAAGGGGGCGGCCGCGGCGACCTTGAAATAAAGCATGCCGGGCTGGCCCGGTTCGACCGGATTGCCTTCGTCGTCCAGGACGCGGGTGCCGTCAGGGGTGTTGTTCCTGCCGACGCTGCCGGGCTTTTGCAGCCATTCCTCGGAGCTGATGGTGTAGCCGCCGCCGCCTTCGGAGCCGGCGTAGTATTCGCCCAGAATTGGCCCAAGCCACTCGATCATGGCGCGCTTGACGTCGGGCGGGCAGGGGGCCGCGCCGTGGATGATGTGGCGCAGCGACGAGAGGTCGTACCTGGCCTTGATCTCCGGCGGCAGGCCTAAGAGGCGCTGGAACATGATCGCGACCATGTGGCCGTGGCTGATACGGTACTTCTCGATGGTGGCCAGCACCGTCTCGGAATCCCAGCGGCTGTCCATGAACACCACCGGGATGCCCTGGCTCATCGGCCCACGGATATCGATGCCCAGCGGCGCGGCGTGATAGGCCGGCCCGGCGCAGAGCTGCACGTCGCTCTCGTGCTTGTAGCCGCGCACCCCGCCCAGCACATAGGGGATGTTCACCATCGCCTTGCGGTAGACGCCCTTGGGCCGGCCGGTGGTGCCGGAGGTGTAGAGCATGGCGTTGCCCTGGATCGGGTCGGTGATGTCCGAACCGTCGCGGGCGTCGAGCTCATCCTGATAGTTCAGGAAACCGTCGGCGGGGCCGCCGATGGCCACCTTCAGCACGAGCCTTTCCGCGTCGGCCGAGGCCTTCAGGCCGGCCTCGTAGCGCACCTCGGCGAACAGCGCCTTGGCCTGGCAGTCGTTGACCACATAGGCGATCTCGTCGGCGGTCAGGTGCCAGTTGACCGGGGTGATGCGGAAGCCGCCGCGCAGCGTGCCTTGCAGGACCTCGAGAAATTCGGCGCGGTTGCTGCACAGCAGCGCCACCGGATCTCCGGGCTCGAGGCCGTGGTCGCGCAACAGCCGCACCACGCGGTTGGCGTTGGCGTTCAGCTCGGCGAAGGTCCGCGTCCCGTGAGTGTCGTAGACCGAGATGGCGTCCGGCTTGACCCTGGCCCAGACGGCGGTGGTCATGCCGGTTTTCGACGCCTCGATCAGGCGTTGTTCAAGCTCGGCCGTAGCGGCGGCCGGCGCTTCCGACGACAATGTATCGCTCATCGGTTCAGCTCACCGCGCCGGTCATTTCGGGCAGATTCAGGATCCGCTTGGCGATGATGTTGTTCTGGATCTCCTGGCTGCCGCCGTAGATCGAACCCGCCTTGCCGGCCAGCCAGCCGCGCACGGCGGACAGTTCGTCGGCGTCGAAGCCCTCGCCGTCCCAGCCGAGGCCGTTCGCGCCCATGATCTCGACCGTCAGTTCCGAACGGTCCTGCATGGTCTTCATGCTGACGTTCTTCATGATCGAGGTGGTGGCGTTCGGGCCGGCATTGCCGCGGCTTTCGGCGGCGGCGCGGCGCACGGTCAGGCGCAGCGCCTGCTCCTCCATCTTGTGGGCGATCAGCCGCGCGCGCAGGTCGGCGTCGGCCAGCCGGCCGGTCTCGTCGACCCCGACATACTTCTTGGCCAGGTCCTGCACGCCGGCCTGCTCGCCGCGCCCGCCGGCCTGTGCGCCCAGCCGGTTGCCCATGCCGTTGCGCTCGTGCTGCAGCAGCCGCTTGGCGATCGGCCAGCCGCCGTTCAGCGGCCCGACCAGGTTCTCTTTCGGCACCTTCACGTCGGTGAAGAAGGTCTCGCACTGGCCGGACGCGCCGGAGATCATCTTGATCGGCCGCGCCTCGACGCCCGGCGAATGCATGTCAATGAGCAGGAAGCTGATGCCCTCGTGCTTCTTGGTCGTGTCCGTGCGCACCAGGCAGAAGCACCAGTCGGCGAACTGGGCGCCGGAGGTCCAGATCTTCTGGCCGTTGACCAGGAAGTGGTCGCCCTTGTCCTCGGCCTTGGTGGTCAGCGAGGCCAGGTCCGACCCCGATCCCGGTTCGGAGAAGCCCTGGCACCAGCGCAACTCGCCCTTCACGATCGGCGGGAAGTGGCGCTGCTTCTGTTCTTCGTTGCCGTATTCCAGCAGGGTGTGGCCGAACATGCCCGGGCCCATGCCCTGGATCGGGTTGCGGGCGCCGATGCGGGCCATCTCCTCGCCCAGCACGCGCGCCTCGGCCTGGGAAAGGCCGCCGCCGCCATAGGCTTTCGGCCAGGTGGGCGTGCCCCAGCCTTTTTCGCCGATGCGCCGGGTCCAGAGCTTCATGTCCTCGGTCGGCGGCAGGCCCATATTGGCCTCCGTCATCTCCGGCTGGTTCTTGCCCAGCGCGGGTGGGAAATTCTCCGCCAGCCATTCGCGGGCTTCGTTGCGGAAGGTCTCGAGCTCGGCGGCGCCAAAATCAGCCATCAAATTCACTCCCAGAAAAATGCGCGGCGACGTAATCCGCCGCTCGGTTCAAATGCGTTGATGTCCGATTGTGGAATTTGGCCCCGGACCCTGTCAACGCAATAGGTGACGCAGGGGCATGAAGCGGGTCGCCGAGGGCTGGCCTTTCGCTTGGCCGCTGCCTAGGATCGAGCCATGCAACATATCAAATTCGGCCGCACCGGCCTGCGCGTTTCCCGGCTTTGCCTCGGCACCATGACCTTCGGGCTGCAGTGCGACGAGGCGCAGAGCCACGCCATCCTTAACAAGGCGTCCGAGGGCGGCATCGACTTCCTCGATACCGCGGACGTCTATCCGCTCGGCGGCGGGCGGGCCACGGTCGGGCGCACCGAGGAGATCGTCGGCGGCTGGCTGAAGGGCAAGCGGCAGAACTATGTGGTGGCCACCAAATGCTTCGGCCAGACCGGCCCCAAGCCCTGGGACCAGGGCATGTCGCGCAAGCATGTCCTGGACGCCATCGACGCCTCGCTGAAGCGGCTGGGCACCGACTATGTCGACCTCTACCAGCTGCACGGCGTCGATCCCGCGACTCCGATCGACGAGGCGCTGGAGGCGCTGGACAGCGTCGTGAAGGCCGGAAAGGCGCGCTATATCGGCGTCTCCAACTGGCCGGCGTTCCGGATCGCGCGCGCGGTGGGCCGCAGCGAGATCAACCACTACGCCCGCATCGACTCCGTCCAGCCGCGCTACAACCTGCTGTTCCGCACCTTCGAACGCGACCTCCTGCCGCTGTGCGAGGAGGAGCAGATCGCGGTGATCCCGTACAACCCGCTGGCCGGCGGCATGCTGACCGGCAAGCACGACCGCGCCGCGCGCCCGCCTGAAGGCGGACGCTTCCAGCTCGGCAACGCCGGCGCGCGCTACCAGGAACGCTATTGGCACGACCGCGAGTTCGACACCGTCGACGCGCTGCGCGGCCTCTCCAACGAGGCCGGCATGAGCATGGCGACGATGGCCGTCTCCTGGGTGCTGTCCAACCCCGCGATCACCGCCCCCATCGTCGGCGCCAGCCGCCCCGATCAGCTGGCCGACAGTCTCGCGGCGGCCGAAAAGCCCCTGCCGGCGGAGCTGAAAGCAAAGCTGGACGAAATGACCCACGAGTGGCGGGCGGTGGACGCGGAGCGATAAATAGTCCGCTCATCCCGGCGAAGCGGGGACCCGGGCTTTTTCCTGTTAATGTCCGCGTTAGCGGAGATGTGCGATTGCACCACGAAGTACACAAAGGACACCAAGGCGCAGCGCTGACCCTTACTCTTCTTGGTGTTCTTGGTGTGCTTTGTGTCAAAATCTGCGGCCGCTCAGCATCCGCCAGCCTCAGGATAAAAAGCCTGGGTCCCCGCCTTCGCGGGGATGAGCGGATTGTTTAGTCCAGTCGCTCCAGATCCGCCGGTTCGCTCATGGTGACGTCGAGGTCGGTGACCAGGCCGTCGGAGAGGGCATAGACCCAGCCGTGCACCGAGATGGTCTGGCCGCGTGCCCAGGCGTCCTGCACGAAGAGGTCGGAGGCGACGTTGCGCACCTGACGTACGACGTTCAGTTCGCACAGGCGATCCAGCCGCGCGCGCTCGCTATCGATCGCCTCCAGTTCGTGGAGGTGTTCGTGGTGGACCTCGCGGATCGGATGCAGCCAGTGGTCGACCAGGCCGCGCCGCTCGCCGTCGACCGCCGCGCGCACGCCGCCGCAGCCATAATGGCCGACGACGATGATGTGCTTCACCTGCAGGACATCGACGGCGAACTGCAGCACCGACAGATAGTTGGCGTCCTGCGGCGGGGCGAGGTTGCCGACATTGCGGTGGACGAACATCTCGCCGGGATCCAGGCCGCAGATCTCATTGGCCGGCACGCGGCTGTCAGAACAGCCGATCCACAGGTATTCCGGCGCCTGCTGCGCCTCCAACCGCTCGAAGAAGCCGGGGTCGGCGGCGACCTTGCCGGCCGCCCAGGCGCGATTCTTGGCTTTGAGATGGTCCAGCACGGGGCGTGCTTAGAAGCTGCTCGGGCCGGCCGCAAGACGCCTTAAGCCGCTGGACCGCGAGGCCGTCGTCGCTTACCGATCTGGCGACAGCCGGTTGGCAAGGAGACCCGAGGCGATGAGCAAGACCACTGACCAGGGCGCGAAGGCGGCCGGGCCGCTCGCGGGCGTGCGGATCGTCGATCTGACCCAGTTCGTGCTCGGGCCTTATGCGACCCAGACCATGGGCGATCTCGGCGCCGACGTGATCAAGATCGAGGAGCCGGCGGGCGACCGCCAGCGCACCTCCGGCAAGGCGCCCAATTCGCCGACCATGGGGCCGATGTTCGTGGCCTTCAACCGCAACAAGCGCTCGGTGGCGCTGGACCTGAAGGAGGAGCCCGGTCGCGCCGCGCTGCGCGAGCTGATCGCCACCGCCGACGTCTTCATCCACAACATGCGGCCGGATTCCATCGCCCGCCTGGGCTTCGCCTACGCCGAAGTCGCCAAGGTCAAGCCCGACATCGTCTATGTCGAGGCCATGGGCTTCGATCCCGCCGGTCCCTATGCCGGCCGCCAGGCCTTCGACGACCTGATCCAGGCGGCGTCGGGCGCCTGCGGCCTGAACGCCATGGTCGAGCCGGACGCGACGTTCCGGCCGCTGCCTACCATCATCGCCGACAAGACCAGCGGCCTGTTCGCGGTCATCGCCACGCTGTCGGCGCTTCGCCATCGCGACCGCACCGGCGAGGGGCAATATGTCTGCGTGCCGATGCTGGAAGTCTTCACCGGCTTCCTGATGGCCGAGCACCTCTATGGTGAGACCTACGTCCCGCCGACCGGCCATTTCGGCCACACCACGACCATCACGCCCTACCGCCGGCCGTTGAAAACCAAGGATGGCCACCTTGCGGTCGCCCCCGCCGACCGCAGGCAGTCGGCGCGGTTCATGGCGCTGGGCGGCATGGCCGACGCCTACGAGAGCGAGCGCTTCGTGTCCAAGACGTCCGGCGCCGAGCGGGTGGCGGAGTATCACGCCATGATGGACGAGGCGGCCGCGGCCCACACCACCGCCGAGTGGATGGCGCTGTGCTTCGAACATTCGATTCCCGCCATGCGCGCCAACACGCCGGAGGAGATCTTCGACGACCCGCAGCTGCGCGAGACCCTGTTCGAGGAACGCCAGCTGGAAGGCGAGGGGACCTACCGCGCCATGAAGCCCGGCCTGCGCTTCTCCAGGAGCCCGGTCTCGATCCGCCGCGACCCACCCCCGCTCGGCCGCCACACCGAGGAGGTCCTCGCCGAGCTGACCACGGTCAAGGCCGCCGAATAGGGCGTTCGGTCAATATTTTAACCCGCTCATCCCCGCGGGGACCCAGGCTTTCTGACGCCAAGTCCGCCAAGTCCGCCAAGGATCAACGCTGACCTTTTTCTCACTTGGCGATCTTGGCGTCCTTCGCGGTCAAATCTCGCCGGCCTAGCCGGAAACTCAGTGCGCGGAATAAAAAGCCTGGGTCCCCGCCTTCGCGGGGATGACCGGGGGTGGGGGTCAGCTTGTGGCCGCCGCGTCCTTCATCAGGCGGTCGAGTTGCATGCGGATGTGGGCGGCTTCGGCGGGGGTGTTGGCGAGCGCGATGGCGCGGTCGAACGAGACGCGGGCCTCCTCGGTGCGGCGCAGTTCGAGCAGGAAGGCGCCTCTCACCCCGTGGAAATAGAAATAGCCCGACAGCCGCTCGCCGAGCGGTTCGATCATGGCCAGGGCGGCCTCGGGCCCACGCACCTTGGCCACGGCCACGGCGCGGTTGAGCGTGATGATCGGCGAGGGCTGCATGATCTCCAGATTGGCGTAGAGCCGGTCGATCTGCACCCAGTCGGTGTCTCGCGGCCGCGCGGCGCGATCGTGCAGGGCCGCGATCGCCGCCTGCACCTGATAGGGGCCGGGCCGGGCGTGGCGCATGGCCTTGTCGATCAGGGCCAGCCCCTCGGCGATCATTTCGCCGTTCCACAAGCTCCGGTCCTGGTCGTCCAGCAGCACGATGTCGCCCGCCGCATCGAACCGCGCCAGCGTCCGGGCGTGCTGCAGCAGCATCAGCGCCACCAGCCCCATGATCTCCGGTTCAGCCTGGAACAGCTTGAGCAGCAGCCGGCCCAGCCGGATGGCCTCGTCGCACAGCGGCGCCCGCGCCGGCGCCTCGCCGCTATTGGTCGAATAGCCCTCGTTGAAGATCAGGTAGATCATCTTCGCCACCCCGGCGAGCCGCTCGGCGCGCTCGACCGAACCCGGGGCCTCGAACGGCACATCGGCGCCGGCGATGCGGGCCTTGGCGCGGGTGATGCGCTGTTCCATGGCGCTTTCGCCGACCAGGAAGGCGCGGGCGATCTGCCTGACGGTGAGGCCCGAGACGATGCGCAACGCCACCGCGATCTGCTGCGACGGCGGCAGATCCGGATGGCAGCAGATGAACAGCAGCCTGAGAATATCGTCGCGGTAGTGCGCCCCGTCCAGACGCTCGACCAGGGCGTCCTCGGCGTCGTCCAGGTCGGAAATGGCCTCCTCGGGCGGCAACGGCGCCTGTTTGCGCGCGCGCCTGGCCGCATCGATGCCGGTGTTGCGCCCGACCATGATCAGCCAGGCGGCGGGGTCGCGCGGCGGGCCGTTCTCGGGCCAGGCCTTCAGCGCCCGCACGCAGGCGTTCTGGAACGCCTCCTCGGCGGTATCCAGGTCGCGGAAATAGCGCAGCAGCGCGCCCACCGCCTGGGGGCGGGCCGAGGTCAGGGCCGCGTCGATCCAGGCCGCGTCGCTCATCCTTCTACGCTCCCAATGGAGCTTCGAAGGACAAATGCCCTTCGAAGCGCGCGGCGCGGAGCAGGGTCACGCCGCCAGGCCTCCCGGCCGGAAGGTCGCCAGCGGCCGAATTTCAAAGGCGCCGCCGGGATTGGCGACGCCGAGCTCGCGGGCGATTTCCAGCGCGTCGTCCAGGCCGGTGCACTCGACCACGTAGAAGCCCAACAGCTGCTCCTTGGTCTCGGCGAACGGTCCGTCGATGACCAGGGCCGGCTCGCGGTCCTTGCGCAGGGTGGTCGCCGCCGTCGTCGGCATCAGCCGCGCCACCGGCCCGAGCTTGCCCTGCCTGGCCAGCCTGTCCTGCACCACGCCCAGCCGGGCCATGCAGGCGTCTTCCTCGTCCCTGGTCCAGGACCAGACGGTGCTTTCGTCGTTGTAGCAAAGGATGGCGTAGAGCATGGGATCGGTCCGCTTTTGCCTGAGGACGAACGACTATGCCCCCAGCCGACACGAGAGGTCGATAATGGCGATCGACGCGCTGACCCTGTTCGGGCTGGTCGCGGTCGCCGGCTGCCTGGTTTGCTACACGTTCGAGGCGCGGTCGAACTGGTGGACGCTGGGCTTCGCCGCGACCTGCGCCATGGCTTCGGTCTATGGCTTTCTGCAGGGGGCCTGGCCGTTTGGTGTCGTCGAGATCGCCTGGACCCTGGTCGCGCTGCGCCGCTGGTGGATGGGTCGCGCGCTGGCCTGAGGTCGTGCTAGAGCCGCGCCGAACTCCGTTTCAGCAAGGTGCAGGCAGAATGGCGACATCCCCCGACAGGACGAAGCGAACGGGATCAGGCCTGTGATCATCGCGGTCATCGCGGCCATCATCTGGGGCGCCGGGCTGAGCTTCCTGCACCTGCCCTTTTTGCTGGCGGCTGTCGGCGGCCCGGTGATCGCCGGCCTTGGCTTCTGGCTGGAGCGCGCCCGGATCATGCGCGGCGCGCCGACCGATCGACGCAATTTCTTCCTGTTGCTGGCGGCCGCCTACGCCTTCGTCGCCCTGTTCGCGACCGGGTTCGTCAGCGTTTGCTACGCCCTCCTACCGGTGCTGTTGCACCGCTAGACGGGGTCACCGGCGCGGGTCGCGCATGTCGGCGATCAAGCCCTTGGACTCCTTTTCGATCCAGCCGCGCGCATGGGCTTCGCTCTTGAAGGCCGACACCTTGTCCTTGTGCCCGCTTGGCCAGGTGACCTCGACGTACCACTCGGAAAAGATGCCCATCTGGCGGGGCTGCATCGTCGGATCGCTGTCGGCCATGGCCGCATCCTAGCATGGCGGCCAGACCGCGTGACTTGACTTTCAAGCCTTTAGCGCCGATGTGAGGCGCGCTCGCATC
>DASYAQ010000168.1:0-3405 GCA_036501225.1 Caulobacteraceae bacterium
GCGCGAGGTGCCGCTGAGCCAGGTATTCCGCAACCTGATCGACAATGCGCGCTCATTTTCCACCCTTTCCACCGCGCCGGACCCGCAGGTGCGGCTGAGCCTGAGGCGCGCCGGCCGCCAGGCCGTCGCCACGGTCGAGGATGACGGTCCGGGCCTGCCGGCCGAGAACCTGGAGACGGTGTTCCAGCGCTTCTACACCGCCCGGCCGAAAGGCGCGGCCTTCGGCGGCCATTCCGGCCTCGGCCTCTCCATCGCCCGCCAGATCGTCGAGGCGCACGGCGGCAGGATCCACGCGGAGAACCGCACCGACGCCGACGGCGGCGTGGTCGGCGCGCGCTTCGTGATCAGCCTGCCCGACATCGGCGCATGATCAGGCACGCCGGCCTGATCGCGCGTTACGCGTGTGGCGGCTGGCGCGGCGTGCTGATCGAAGGCCCTTCCGGCGCCGGCAAGAGCGATCTGGCGCTGCGGGCGCTGGACCAGGGCTGGAGCCTGGTCGCCGACGACCGGACCCTGGTCTGGGCCTCCGGCGGCCGCCTCTACGGCCGTGCGCCGGACAGCCTGGCGGGGCTGATCGAGCTGCGCGGCCATGGCGTGCTCAGCGTTGCGCGACGGCCATTCGCCGCCATCGTGCTGGTGGCGCGGTGCTTGCAGCACGGGGCCATCGAACGAACCCCGGAACCCGACGCCTTGACCATGCTCGACCTGCCCCTGCCGCGCGTCGCCCTCGCCGCGACCGAGGCCTCGGCGCCCGCGAAACTCGGTCGCGCCTTGAGCCTGTTGGACTTCGCCGACAACAGGCGTATCAAACGGCCCGCGCTGGCTGAGTTTTCGCCGGGCGCGGGAGGGGTCCCGTGAGATTTCGCACATGATCGGCCTCGTGATCGTCACGCACGGGCGATTGGCGGCGGAGTTCATCTCCGCCATGGAGCATGTGGTCGGACCGCAAGCCGGTGTGCTGGCGGTGTGCATCGGCCCGGAAGACGACATGGAGCAGCGCCGCAAGGACATCCTGCAGGCCGCGGCGACCGTCGAGCAGGGCCAGGGGGTCATCCTGCTCACCGACATGTTCGGCGGCACCCCGTCGAACCTGGCCATCTCGGTGATGGAGCAGACCCACGCCGAGGTGATCGCCGGCCTGAATCTGCCCATGCTGATCAAGCTGGCCAGCGTGCGCACCCGCGAGCCGCTGGCGGCCTGCGTCGCCCACGCCCAGGAGGCGGGGCGTAAATACATCTCCGTCGCCTCCTATGTCCTGGCCGGTGAGAAGTAGCGGCCCGGTGTCGGTGAAGGCCGTTCTCACCGTCGAGATCCTGAACGAGCGCGGCCTGCATGCCCGCGCCTCGGCCAAATTCGTCAAGCTGGCCAGCGAGTTCGACGCCGAGGTCACCGTCAGCCGCGACGAGCAGAAGGTCGACGCCCGCTCGATCATGGGCCTGATGATGCTGGCCGCCGGCCCCGGCTCGAGCATCGACATCGCCGCCGAGGGTCCGGACGCCCAGGCCGCCATCGACGCCCTGGCCGAACTGGTCGCCAGCCGCTTCGACGAAGAGCGCTGAGCCGGTCGTTGCGGGATCGATTCCGCCGGCCCCGGGTTGTTCTGGCCGGGGCTTGGCGGCGAGCGGCCTGATGGAAACCGAGCTGAAGTTCGAAGTCGATTTGGCCGGCGCCGAGGCGATCGGCCGTAGGTTGGGTCTCGATAGCCGCGGCAAGACGAGGTCGCTGCGTTCGGTCTATTTCGACACCCCAGAGGCGGCGCTGCACGCGAAGGGCCTGGTGCTGCGCGTGCGCGACTCTGGCAAGAAGCGTGTGCAGACCGTCAAGAAGGCGCTCTCACTCGCCATCAGCCGCGGCGAGTGGGAGACGGAGGTGGCGGGCCCGGCTCCGGACCTGAAGGCGGCGGCGAAAACGCCACTCTCGGCCCTGCTTGGCGGGGCAAAGAGCGGGTCGCTGCGGCCGGCCTTCGAAACCCGGGTGGATCGGACCACGCGCGACATCGCCGTGGACGGGGCCATGGTCGAGGTCGCTCTCGACCGCGGCGTGATCGCCGCCGACGGGATCGACGCGCCGATCCTGGAGCTGGAGTTGGAGTTGAAGGCCGGCAAGTCGCGGGCCCTGTTCACCTTGGCGCGGGAGCTGGCGCAGGTGGCGCCGCTCAACCTCTCCTTCGCCAGCAAGGCCGCGCGCGGCTACGCCCTGCTTGAGGGCGAGCCCCTGGCGCCGGTGCGGGCGGCCGATCCGGCGCTCGCCCGCGACGCCACCGCCGGCGAGGCCTTCAAGGCCGTCGCGGGGGTGGGCCTGGCCCAGATCGCCGACAATGCGCGGGTGCTCCGCCACGTCCGCCGCATCGAGGCTCTGCATCAGTTGCGCGTTGGCGCGCGGCGGCTGCGCAGCGCCCTGTCGCTATTCAAGCCCATGCTGGCGGACGGTCGCCTGGACGCCATTAAGGCCGAGCTGAAATGGCTGACCCGCGAGTTCGACGATGCGCGCAACCTCGACGTCTTCATCCGCGACAGCTTCCGTCCCGCCGCTCGCCGACATCCGCACTGGCCGGGACTTGCGGCCTTCGGCCATGACCTGATCGGGGTCCAGACCAAGGGCTATGACCGCGCCATGGAGGCGATCGGATCGGAGCGGTTCCGCGGCCTGATGCTGGAGACCGCCGCCTGGATCGATACGGGGCCCTGGACCTCGAGCGACGATCCGGTGCTGGCCGCGATGCGCGAGAGGCCGGTCAAGACCGTGGCGGCCGAGATCCTGGAGGAGCGCCGGCGCAAGATCGCCAAGAAGGGCCGCAAGCTGGCCGAGCTGGAGCCCCGCCCGCGCCACAAGCTGCGCATCAACACCAAGAAGCTGCGCTACGCCTGCGGCTTCTTCGGCGGCCTCTATTCCGGCAAGCCCGCCAAACGCCTGAAGGTTTATGAAGACCTGATGGGCGACCTGCAGGACGGCCTCGGCGCGGCCGTCGACATCAGCGCCGCCGAAAGTCTGATCGCACGCCTCGCCATCGAACACGGGACCCCTGAACTGGCGCTCGCCACCGGCTTGGTCGGCGGCGAGCGCCAGGCCGGCGCCGCGACCACCCTCAAGGCCGCCGAGAAAGCGTTCCGCCGATTCAAAAAGGCCAAGCCGTTCTGGTGAGGAACGGGCAGGGCGAGCCGATATGATCCTTCTCCCGCGAGGGGAGAAGGGACGCTGATGCACGACTCGCTAGTCGGCCTCGGCCTGATCATATAACGATTTCCTTATATGCCGGTTGCCGGCCGCCCGGCCGCCCGCTATAGAGCCGCTCTCGTCTTGTCCAAGGAGCCGCCCGTGGCCGACTATCTGGTGAAGGATCTCTCGCTCGCGCCTTACGGCCGCAAGGAGATCGAGATCGCCGAGGGCGAAATGCCCGGCCTGATG
>DASYAQ010000169.1:0-15906 GCA_036501225.1 Caulobacteraceae bacterium
GCCAGCCGCGCCATTGCGCCCTCGCTGGCGAGGCGCCACCGGGCCGCATAGTCGGATCGCAGGCGCGTCAGCTGCTGGAAGGTCCGCGCCAGTCCGACGCGCTCCGAATAGGCCTTCAGAAAGGCGCCGCAGACCGCCTCGGCAAGGCCCGCGCCGTTGTCGAGCGCGGCTTCGAAGTCGTCGAGCAGTCCGCCGAGATACTCCGCCATCACCTCGTCCAGCAGGGCTTCCTGGCTGGGGAAATGGAAATAGAAGCCGCCGACGGTGATGTCGGAGGTGCGGCAGATGTCGGCGATGGTCACCGAGGTGAAGCTCTTGCCGCCGAGCAGATCGGCGAATGCCTGCTTGATCCGTTGCCGGGTGCGCTCGCCCTTGGCGCCTTGCCGGGCCCGTTCCGACCGCTCCGGGACCAGGTCCGCGCCATTGGTCTGTTTCATCGCGGCCATGCCTCGCCGGTCCAACCGCCGCCGTATCCGCCCGAAGCGCCGAACATCGGGTTGATCGCGTCCGGCTTAGAATAGGGACTTCTCAGCCACCGTCCATGTCCCGCCAATCGGACCATGCCGGCGGCATAACAGAACCAGAATTCTTTTTCTATTGATTGTGGAGGTCGCCGGGCTATCATCCCCTCCCCTTCACATGACCCCCGTCCCGATGAGCAGCCCTGCGCCGAATCTGACATTCGACACCCTCGAAGAGCATATCGGGCGCGAAATCGCCCTGACGCCGTGGGTTCGCGTGCGCCAGGAGGACGCCTCCGCGTTCGGCCGTCTGACCCTCGATCCCGATCCCATGCATATCGATCCGGAGTGGGCGCGCGCCGAGAGCCCCTATGGCGGCACGGTGCTTGCCGGCCTGCATCTGCTATCGCTGTTGCCACATCTTAGCCGCGGCAGCGGGCTTGAGATCGGCGGTGTGCAACTGGCGATGAACTATGGCTTTGACCGCATCCGCTTCGTGGCGCCCGTTCCGGTCGGCGCGGACTTCCGCAACCGCATCCGCCTGGACCGGGTCGAACGCCGGCCGGACGGCAAGGCGACGATCTTCACCCACAACCAGTTCGAGGTGCGCGATGTCGAGGGTCCGGCCCTGGTCGCCGACTGGGTCAATCTGCTCTGGCCCGAACCCAGGGCCTGAGACGCCGCGCGCCCGGCTGCGAGCCTGGAGGCTGACATGACCGACCTTCTCCCCGGCGGCGTCCCGCGCCTGGTCCGCCTCAGCGACTATGTCGCCCACTACGCCCAGGTCGCGCCGGCGCGTGAGGCGATCGTGTTCGGCGAGACGCGCCTGGACTACGCCCGCTTCGACCAGTTGATCGATCGCTGCGCCGCGGCGCTGCGGGCGGCCGGGGTCGGCGCCGGCGACCGGGTCGCCATGCTGACCACGCCGCGCCCGGAATTCGCCATCGTGCTGATGGCCGCCCAGCGCATCGGCGCCATCTGGGTCGGGCTCAACACCCGCTACCGGCTGCCCGAACTGCGCTACATCCTGGGCGACTGCCGGCCGAGCCTGCTGATCGCCGTGGGCGAGACGCCCGAGGGGCGGCGGTTCGACGAGGATCTGCGCGCGATCGCGTCCGACGCGGGCGCCCCGATGCGGATCGTCACGCTGGGCGAGCCCCTGCCCGGCGTCGCCGTCTCGTTCGACGAGTTCCTCGCGCAGGCCGGCCCCGGCCCGCAAGCGTCGGCGGCGCGCCCGGACGACCCCACGGTGATCGTCTACACCTCCGGCACCACCGGCAGGCCGAAGGGCGCGCTGCTGGCGCACCGCAACCTGATCTATTGCTACGAGCAGGTCAGCCGCTCGTTCTTCGGCAAGGAACACCTGCGCGAGGGCCTGCGTGTGCTCTGCAACCTGCCGCCCAACCATATCGGCTGCATCTCCGAAATGCTCGGCAACGCCCTGATCCGCGGCGGGGCCGTCGTCTTCGCCGAGCGCTTCGATCCGGCCGGGGCCTTCGACCTGATCGCCCGCGAACGGGTCAGCTTGTTCGGCGGCGTGCCGGTGATGCTGGAGGCCATGTTCGCCGACAAAGCCTTCGCCAGCGCCGACCTGTCGAGCGTCAAGGCGATCGGCTGGGGCGGCGCGCCCGCGGCCCGCGACCTGGTGCGGCGGATGATGCGCACCGGCGCCCACCTCTTCACCAACTACGGCCTGACCGAGGGCGGCGCGGTGGTCAGCGCGACGCCGCCGGCCTACGACCTCGACGACCTCTGCGACACGGTCGGCCGCCCCGACGACAGCACAGATCACCGCATCGTCGACGAGAACGGCGACGCGGTCGGCCCCGAGCATTCCGGTGAGATCTGGCTGAGGGGCCCCGGCGTCTTCCTCGGCTATTGGAACAATCCGGACGCGACCGCCCTGGCGATGACCGCCGACGGCTGGCTGAAGACCAGCGACATCGCACTGGCCCGCCCCGACGGCGCCTGGACGCTCAAGGGCCGCAAGGCCGACATGTTCAAGTCCGGCGGCTTCAACGTCTATCCGCGCGAGATCGAACTGGCGCTCGAGGAGCATCCCGACGTCGGCTACGCCGCCGTCATCGCCATGCCCGATGCGCAGTATTTCGAGGTCGGCGCGGCCTTTGTGGTTCCCAAGGCCGGTTGCGCGCCGGAGCCGGCGGCGATCGACGCCTTTCTTCGCGAGCGGCTCGCCAACTACAAGGTCCCCAAGACCATCCGCGTGCGCGACGGCCTGCCCATGCTGCCGATCGGCAAGGTCGACAAGCAGGCCCTGCGCGACGAACTCGCGGGCGGCCCGACAGCCTAGCTGGCCGGCGGCCAGACCCGCGGAAACAGCGCCCCGCCCATCGGCTCGCCCTTGGCGACGCCGGGCGCCGGCACGTTGGCGCGGACGCTCTCCATCTCCATGAAGGTGCCGGGCCGCGGATCGTAGCGGGCGTCGTCGCCGGTGTAGCGGACCGCCAGCGCCCGGCGTCGTCGACCACTGGAGGCGTTGCCGGCCGCGCCGTGGACGGTCAGGCCCTTGTGGATCAGGACATCGCCCGGCTCGAGGCTCCAGGACAGAAACTCAAAACGCTCGGCGTTGGCGTCGATGTCGGGCATCCGCCCGTAGGGGCTGGCGGCGAAGGCGCCGGCGTTGCGCTCGTCGAAGGCCTGCGGCCGGAAGGTCTGGCCCCAGAGGTGCGAGCCCTTGACGTAGGTGACCACCCCGTTGTCCGGCGAGGCCGCGTCGAACGGGACCCAGATGGACAGGATCTGCCCGCCGTCGACCGGCCAATAGGGCAGATCCTGGTGCCAGGGCGTGCGCTCGACCGAACCCGGCTCCTTCACGAACAGCTGGTCGTACAACAGGTTGACCGTGGCCGACCGCATGGCGGCCGCCGCCAGCGCCGGCAGCGGCGAGGTAAAGGCGAAGTCGCGGAAGTGCTCATTCCTGAGCCAGAGGAAGAAGTCGCCGTAGAACCGGCCGGCGGTCTTTCCGTACTCCGAGGCCGTCGGCGAGGCGCCGGCCATCTCCGCGTCGATCGCGCTGCGCATGCGCTCGATCCACTCGCCCGGAACCACGCCGCGCGCCACGGTCGCCCCATCGCGCTCCAGCGCGGTGGCGACCGCGTCGGACAGGGTCTGTTCGGTCGATTGGAGGCTCATGGCGCTAGCTGTGCCCCCACCGATCGCCTGTTTGCAAGCCCACGTGAATATTCCCGATCACGGTTTCTCGCACCGGAGGTCCCGCACTCGCCCGACCCCGGCGCTCCGCTGGAGCGGCCGGCTAGTGGCCCCGCCATCGCGACGACGCGGGCTGGGCCGGGTCGAGACACAGCGAGCTGTCAGGCCATGGTCGAGCGGCTGTCGGGATCGGTCAGCGAGACCTGTCCGTCGACTGAGGCCGCCCGGCCATCCGCGCCCGCTTGCGGGTTTTCTCATCCGATCTTCACCTTGCCACCCGGCTCGAACGCATAGTCGGGCAGATAGAGGTTCTTGGGCGCCGGGCCAGCCCGGATGCGACCGGAAGTGTCGTAGACCGACCCGTGGCAGGGGCACAGCCAGCCGTGATACGGACCTTGCCCGAAGGTCGGTATGCATCCCAGATGCGTGCAGACGTCGATGACGATCAGCCACTCCGCCATGCCCGGCTTGTGGCGGGACGCGTCGGTGGCGGGGTCTCGCAGTTTTGCATGGTCGTCGGCGACCGCGGCGGCGATCTGGGCCGGGGTCCGGTGCCAAATGCCCACCGGGTGGCTGCGCCACTTGACGACCGCCATCTGGCCGAGAGCCACCTTGGTGTAGTCGACCTCGATCGATGCCAGCGCCAGCGTATCGGCCGACGGGTTCATCTGATCGATCAACGGCCAGAGCGTCGCCGCCCCGGCTCCCACCGCCGCCGCCGCCGTGGCGATATAGATGAAGTCCCGCCGGGTGGCGCCTGCATCACCGGAGCTCTGGATATCGTGCAGCGTGCTGGGCATGACCGCTCCTCCCAACCGCTCTTTCTCAGACCCCTTTGCCTACAGCCTCGCCATCTCAACAACCCCCCGATCAATGCGTTCCGTTCGAAGGTGCTTTATCTGGATGACGGGTCCTATTATCACATCGTGATATTAAAAACGCCGCCTTGAACGCGTTCGGAAGATCGTTCCGGGCAGCCGACGGCATCACGACAAACCACCGGATCAAATAGTGAACCCGACCGAACTGCGCGCCACGATCTGCCTCGCACTGGTGTTCGCGGCGCGGCTCCTCGGGCTCTTCATGATCTACCCGGTGTTCGCGCACTACGCCGAGCCGCTTCGCGACGCCAATCCGGTGATGATCGGGCTGGCGCTCGGCGGCTACGGCATGGCTCAGGGACTGCTCCAGATCCCGCTCGGTCTGCTTTCCGATCGGATCGGCCGGAAAGTCGTGATCTCGGCCGGCCTCCTCGTATTTGGTCTCGGCAGCGTCGTGGCGGCGCTGGCGACCTCGATCGAAGGGGTGTTGCTGGGCCGGATCCTTCAAGGCGCCGGCGCGGTCGGCTCGTCCATCCTGGCGCTGGTGGCCGATCTGACACGTCCGCAGGTGCGAACGCGCGCCATGGCCGTGGTGGGGATAACGATCGGCCTGTCGTTCGGGGCGGCCGTCCTGATCGGACCACCGCTAGCGGCGGCCGGCGGCCTCTCGGCGATTTTCTGGCTAAGCGCGGCGCTGGCGATCGCCGCCATCGGCATAACCTTGGGCCTGACGCCAAATGTTGGACAGACGTCGGGCCGTGTGCCCGGTCCCGCGCCAGCCTCGTTCGGCCGAGTGCTCCGCGACGGCGAGTTGCTGCGCCTGGATTTCGCGATTTTCTCGCTGCACGCCGTCCTCACGGCGAGCTTTCTGGTCATTCCCGGCATCCTGTCCCACGCCTTCCGCCTCGGCGTAGCTGGCCAGTGGAAACTCTACCTGCCCATCCTGGTCGCTTCGATGGTCCTTATGGTTCCGGCGATCATCGTCGCGGAAACGCGCGGGCGCATGAAGGCTGTGTTCGTGGGCGGCGTAGCGGTGATTGGCCTAAGCCTGCTCTCGCTCGCGCTTCTGGGCGGCGCGATCGTCGCGGCCATCGCCTTGGCGGCTTTTCTGACCGCCTTCAACGTCATGGAGGCCCTGCTGCCCTCTCTTGTGACCAAGCTCGCCCCCGCCGACGCCAGGGGCGCGGCCACCGGGATCTATTCGAGTTCGCAGTTCTTCGGAATATTCGTCGGCGGCGCCGGAGGCGGCTGGATTCTGGCCACGGCGGGGAGCCGCGGCGTCCTGGTTGCGGCCGCGATCCTGATTCTGGCCTGGCTCGCCTTGGCGTCGACGATGACGGCGCCCGCTCGCCGGGTGGGCTAGATCACGATGATTTTGGATTGAATCAATCCAAAATCATAAACATGATCGATTCCTGAGAGTTAGAGCGGGTTGCGGGCGGAAAACCGCTTCGCACTTTTCTGCGGGCCCGCTCTGTCGGAAATCTCGGGACGGTGTTGAAAAAGTCAGCGGAGAAGCGTCATCCGCATGCAGGCGGTCTTCAGATGCATGATGGTGGCAGCCTGTATCATGGCATGATATAAGGAGGTTCCCGTTCGCAAGGTCAGGCAAACGATGCGCATACTTGTCCTTGCGATTGGCGTCACGCTTGCCGGCGCCGGCGTCGCCGCCGCCAACCAAGCGACACCGGCGGATGCTCAAACGAGCGCCGTTGGTTTCATGGGGGCGCGGCTCGGAATGGGACTCGCCGAATGGAAGGCGCTGACCTATCCGGGCCGCAACCCCGCCCAGGTGCGGACCCTATGCTCGGAGGACTCGATCGGGACAGCCGGCTCGCGCCCTGGCCCAGGCGCGTCGGCGCAAAGTGGGAACGCGGTTGTCTGCACCTACGCGAATCGGCTCGGCAAGGTCACCCTTCCGCTGTCCTTTCCCCTGACCAATGCTTATCTCGTGCGAGAACCAAAGTACGTCTTCGTTGGCGGCAGGCTCGCGAGAGTCGGGTTCCGAACCTCGATCGACGCCTTCAACGATCTCACGGCCCGCTTCGAGGCCAGGTACGGGCCCGCAACTCAAACCCTGCATGATGACGTGACGACGCGGAGCGGCCTGGACCTGCCGCGGGTCCGCAAAATCTGGCGCTTGGCCAGCGGGTCGGTCGAGATCATCGATCCCTCCACGCCCCCAACTCAGCTTGCCGTTCAATTCACTGGACGTTGAGACGGCGGAGCGGCTCGAGGCGACGCCGCGTTCGCCCTTTGACGGCCAGCGGGCGGAGTCGATCATGCCGAGGACCGAGCAAGGCGATCCAGCCCGGCGGGGCAGATGGAAAATGCTGGTGGTGCTCGCGACACTGTTTGGCGTCGCCGCGATCCTGGCGACCGCCGCTCGGTTCGTTCTTTCCGCCAGGCCGGGCCTGCCCGAACTGATCCCAGGCCAGCAGCGACCACTGTCCCCCATCCAGTGGATCAAGCTCTAGGCCCGACGGGCTCAAGGGCGAGGCAGGACATACGGCGTCCCGCGCGGCGGCGACGTCGCCGGCTTGATCACCAAGGTGCATGTCGCCGACCCGGTCGCCGATAGCATCAAGATCTATCCGCGTTGACGCCCATGCTGCGCAACTTGCGCAGCGATTTCGCCAGCAATGGCTCCTGTCGAAGCATTTCTCCCAGGTGCTCCGCCGCGAGCGTGTCGATCAGGCCGACACCCGCCGCGGTTAAGCTGAGCAGCACGCTTCGGCGATCAGTGGAGGAAGGGTTTCGCTGTACAAGGCCGACCTTGGCCAGCCGATTGACCTGCTGCACAGCGGCGTGGTGCGTCAGCAAAAGCTGCTCGGAGAGGGTTTTCACGGTCATGGCTTTGGACGGCCCGGTCCTGAGGATCAGCATTGCCTGGTACTGCTGCTGGGTGACGCCGGCCCGCCGGCTGATCGCCTCGCTCGCCGCCAGGAAGCGGCGCAGCGCATAGCGAAATCCGGCAAGGCCGTCGTACTGTTCCGGATTGAGAATCATCGCGCCAGCGCTTGTGGGTTAAGGCCGTGGTTCGTCCCAGATAGACTTTGGGCGAAGTCCGCTCACGCCGGCGCCGCCCGATTGCGACCGGCGCGATGATAGACCGAAACCATGAAGCGGGGCAAAATCCGCCGTCGATCCCCGCCGACCGCATGCCAGCATGAGCGGCCGCCTAGCCGGACGGCGCGCGGTCGAGACGCTCGATCGGATTCCGCACCGGGTCAGGGCCCCGCAAAAACGCCGCCACCAAACTGTCCACCCGCACTCGGCGGTTGGCCATATATATCATAGAATGATAGACCGGATGGCGGCCGGGTTCATGGTCTATGCTTGGTTTGCGAAGGAGAATGCCTGATGTACGTGAGAGCGATGGCGGCCACGGCCGCGCTAGTGGTCTTGTCCGCAGGTGGGGCCCACGCGGCGTTGTTCAATGTCAGCGCGACGCTGAAAGGCGCCAGCGAGGTCCCGGCGAACACGACCACGGGCACGGGAACGGTGTCGGCCACGTTGGACACCGGAACCAAGTCGTTCAGCTACTCGGTGCGCTATTCCGGGCTGACGGGTCCCGCGATCGCCGCGCACTTCCACGGGCCGGCCGCGCCCGGCGCGAACGCGCCGCCGATTATCACCATCGCCAACCTCACGAGCCCGATTTTGGGCACGACCAGCTTGACCGATGCCCAGATCGCCGACCTGAAGGCGGGCAAATGGTATTTCAACGTTCACACCGCCGCCCACCCTGGCGGTGAGATTCGCGGCCAGCTTAGGGCCACACCCAAATAACGGAACCGTCACGACGACGCCCTTTTCGGCGCTGAAACCGTGCTGGGCTGGGGCCGATGGCGGGGGAAACTGGGGACTTCAATCGCGCGGCCGGGTCGCCGCCCGCGACCAATGAGTTGTGCCAATGCCCCAAGCGCCGGACCTGCAGACGCTGTTGTCAAGCTGGGATCTGACTCCGGACATCCTCGTCCCAACCGTGGCGGTCTTGGCGATCTATGCGACCGGTCTCGCGAGGAGGCCGGGGACCTTGGAGGCCAGACTTTGGCGGCACGTCGCCTTCTTTTGGGGCGTGATGGCGGTCTTCTTCTCGCTGGCCTCGCCGCTCGACGCCTTCGCCGATCGTCTCTTCTTCATGCATCAGGTCCAGCACATGCTGATCCGCGTGGTCGGACCCATGCTGATCGCGCTGTCGCAACCGCAAGGCGTTCTGATCGCCGGCCTGCCGTCCTGGATACGGCGCAACGGCCTTGGTCCGCTGCTGGCTTCGCGGGTCCCGAGCTTGATTTTCGGATTCCTGACCCGGCCGGTCATGGTGACAGTACTGTTCGTCGCCTCACTGTACCTATGGCAATGGCCGCGCCTGCATAACCTCGCGATCCTGAACGAGGGCGTGCACTATGTCATGCACGTGACCATGCTGGCAGCGGGGCTGCTCTTCTTCTGGCGGGTGTTCGACCAACGTCCTGCGCCCCAGGGAACCCGGTTCGGCGTGCGGTTGATGATGCTGTGGGTGGCGGTGCTGGCCAACATCCCCATCGGCGCCTTCACCACGTTCAAGAGCCACGAACTCTATCCCGCCTACGATGTGGCGGGGCGGCTGTTTCACATTTCCGCCATGGACGACGAAAGGTTGGGCGGCTTCATCATGTGGGCGCCGTCCAGCATGATGATGCTGCTCGCGGTGCTGGTCGTGATCCACACCTGGGCCGGCCACGAAGAAAAGCTGGATGACCGGCGGGTCGCCGCCGCTCTTCATCCATCCCGGCTCTCGGCCTCATCGACAGCCGCACCGCCGTCACGTTCGAAAAACCGCGCGCTGGCGCTTGGCCTCGGCGCCTTCGCCGCCTGCGTGCTCGCCGCCACGCTGGCCATCGGCGTCATCGCTGTCCACGGTCAGATGAGCGGGCAAGGCGGCCACCTTGCGAGCGGTCATCTTGATCCGCGATACAGGCTTGCCGTTTCGGTGCGCCGTTCGGGGCTGGCGCGGTAGCGGTCGGCGCCAGGGATTGCTTCAAAGCAGCGGCGCGCCGTCCTCCTCGCGACGGGTCACATGCAGCGGGCCACCGAGTTCACCCGTCGGATGGACGGTGGTTCGAAGGTTGAGGAACCACTTGCCAGCCTCCAGGCTGCCGATTTGAGGGTCGCTCAGGGTTGTGGTTCCTTCGATCGGGTTGGCGAAGTTCTGAGTACTTATGATCGGCTGATCGTTCGACCCCGGCGGCGCCGAACCCTGAAAATGCGCGGCCGTTACAGGACCGGTCAGGCCGGAATAGTTCACTTCGTAGCTGAACGACTTGTTGGCCGTGTCGAGTTCGCCCGTAAGCGTCCCGGTTCCGCTGCTCACGCTGGGGGGCGTCTCGTCGGCGCCCTTCAAAGAGGCCGTGACGTCGAATATCGCCGCGTTGGCCACGCCCGCGCCAGCGAACAGAAGCGCCGCCGCCGCGGCGATCGCTTTGAGATGCATCTTGGATATCTCCTTGGAACGGTGCTTCGCGAAGGCGCGATCGAGCCGCGCCATTGTATCACCTAGTGATATATGAACGCCCCGCCTCGACGGCAATATCCGTCCGGCTGCCGGCCCGGATCGGCGGCCGGCGGTGCGGGTCGTCCCGCAATGGTGCGCCGCGCAAACGAGTCCGGCGATCAGCCCGCCGACTTGGCGATCTCCAGCGGCACGAACAGCCGGTGTCCGCCGTGGTTGACGAGAACCAACATTTCGGTCCGGCCTTTCTGCTTGGCATCCCGCGCGGCCGCGGAAAGGTCGGCGGCGGTCGCCACACGGTGGTCGCCTGCGCGCAGGATCACGTCGCCGCTGGCAAGCCCCTTGTCGCCCGCGTCCGAGCCGGGCCGGACCCCCTCGATCGTAACCCCGCCGGACGCGTTGGGGGCAAGTTGCATGCCCATCACGCCGTGCGACGCATCGGCGCCCCCGCCCCCACCCTGCAGGTCGCCATTGCTGGCCAGCACCGCTTCCGAGGGGCGAACGCCCGCGCGAAGGGCGAAGTCCTGCAGGCGCCCATTGCGACGGACCTGAAGGTGAATAGTATCACCCGGACGCACCAGCCCGACTTGCCGGGTCAAGTCGTTGGCCGAGCCGATCCGGTTGCCATCCACGCTCTGCACCAGGTCGCCGGACTTCAGGCCGGCCTGGTCGGACGGCCCGCCGGGGACGACTTCCGCGACCAGCGCGCCCTTGTCGCTGGGCAGGCCGAGGCTGTCGGCGATTTCAGGCGTGATCGTCTGGATGGTGGCCCCGATATAGCCGCGGACAACCTTGCCCTGATCGATCAATTGCCGGCTGACCGAGGCGGCGACGCTGGCCGGAATGTCGAAGCCGATGCCGACCGAACCACCCGACGGCGAATAGATCATCGTGTTCACGCCGACGACCCGGCCATAGACGTCGAACGTCGGGCCGCCGGAATTGCCGCGGTTGATCGGCGCGTCGATCTGCATGTAGTCGACATAGTTCGACTCGCCGACGTTGCGGCGGCTCAGGGCCGAGACGATGCCGGCCGTCGCCGTGCCGCCAAGGCCAAACGGATTTCCGACAGCAACCACCCAGTCGCCGACTCGCGGCTTGGCCCGGTCCTCGAAGCTGACGAACGGATAACCATGTCCCTCGACCCGGATCACGGCCAGATCGGTAGCGGAGTCCCGGCCGATCAGCTTGGCGCTGAGCGAGCGGCCATCCTTGGTGCGCACGGTGATCTTGTCCGCGTGGTCCACGACGTGGTTGTTGGTGAGGATATAGCCGTCGGACGAGATGAAGAACCCTGAGGCGGTTCCACGCATGGGCGGCGCCGGCGGCATAATCTGGCCGAAGTCGAAGCCGAACGGGTTGCCCGGACTGTCGCCGTCACCGTTGGGCGCACCAAAACGGAAGGTGAACGGCGCGCCTTGGCCCCGCACGGCCGCGTCGGTGGGCTTGGCCTTGCCGACGACATCGATGGAGACAACCGCGGGCGCAACCTTCTGAACGATGTCGGCGAAGGATTCCGGCGCCAAGGCTAGCGCGCTCACGGCTGGGGCGGCGTTGACGGCGCCGGTCTCGGCGTTGGCGCGCGCCCAATAGCCGCCGGCGCCGGCGAGGATGATCCCGGTGGCGAAGAAGGCGGCGCCGGAGAGATAGGTTTTCCTGTTCATTGATTGCGACTTCGGTCCTTGCGGTGGTCAATGTGGACCCGGTCGAGACGCGGTTTCCGACGGGGCGTTCTCGCAAACCCGGCCCGATGGCTCGCCGCGCGGTCGATTCGCACCAGCCACCCGCGCGGGCCAGGGTCGCAGCGAGAACATCATGCAATGATATAAAAAAGTGGCGGAAAGAGGGTTGTTCGGGCGCGTTGGCGGCCGCATCCCGGACCAGGTCCGGCTTTGGCCCGCAGGTCGGCGGACCCCGCCCATTTCGCGAGCCTGGTGCCCCAGTGGTCTGCACAAGAGATCGGCAGGGCAGTTTCAGTCGGCGTCGGACCTTCACGGACTCCGGCTGGTAGGCCCGGCTGGACTCGAACCAGCAACCAGACCGTTATGAGCGGCCGGCTCTAACCAATTGAGCTACGGGCCCTCCGGCAGCCGGAGAGGGGGCGGGTTACCACGGGCTGTCATGCGCTTAAAGGCTGCGTTCAGCTTGAGCGTACTAGGCGTTGCGGTTCATGCTCGGGCGCCGATCCGGCCCCCGTCGGGAGACTGAAACGATGAAGACCCTGTTGCGCGCCGCGGGCCTCGCGTGCGTTCTGCTCGCCTCGACGGCGGTCGTCGCTCGGGCGCAAGGCGCCGCCGACCCCGCCCGGATGTTCGACGCCACCACGCTCAGCCTCTCGGCTCATGGCGAGACCAAGGTGGTGCCCGACGAGGCGACCATTACGCTGGGCGTCCAAACCCAGGCGCCGGTCGCCGCCCAGGCCATGGCGGCGAACGCCGAGCGAATGACGCAGGTGACGGCGGCGCTGCGCCGCGCCGGCATCGCGGACAAAGATATCCAGACCTCGAACCTCAACCTCAGCCCGCAATACGTCTATGCAACCGACCAACCGGCCAAGCTGACCGGCTACAAAGCCTCGAACGATGTGACCATCAGGGTCGAGGACCTGTCGCGGTTAGGTCCGGTCGTGGATGCGGTGACTGCGGCAGGCGCTAACCAGATCAACGGAATCAGCTTCGGCCTGAAGGATTCCAGAGTGGCAGAGGACGAGTCGCGCCTGGCCGCGGTCAAGGCGCTGCGCGCCAAGGCCGACCTCTATGCCGGTGCGACGGGTTACCATGTAGCCCGGCTGGTCAGCCTGTCCGAAGGCGGCGGTTCTCAGCCGGCCGAAGGACAGATGGTGATAGTGACCGCCATGAGAAGATCGGCCGCGCCGAGCGTACCCGTATCTTCCGGCGAACTCACCGTAGGCATCGACGTCAACGGCCTCTACGAACTGGCCAAGTAGGCGCCTCGCCCACCCCAACCCGTCATCCCCCGCTGTAGCGAAGCCGAATGCGGGGGACCATGATCGCTGGCTTCTTTGGCGATCCTGGGCGATTAAGCTGCGAACAATTCCCACGGTCGGCGATCATGGGTGGACCGAATAAGTCGGGCCATGACGGATATTGATGAACCGGGGGCGCCCTAGCTCTGCGGCCAGAGGCCGGCGTTGGCGAAGGCGTCCTTCAGGGTCTGTTCGATCTCCTCGCCCGGCGGGGCGTCTGGGGCCTGGACCGAGGCGGCGAAGACCAGGTCGCGGTTGGGGGTCTTCAGCCGGCCGACCCACCAGCCGACATTGCTGGACCCGTCTTCTTCGGCGGGGCATGAGCCGGTCTCGCCGCTTATGGTGTAGCGGCCGCCGCCGCGCGCCTCGTCGACCATCAGGCTCTGGACGAAGGCCGCCGTCTCAGGCTTCACCGGCAGCTTGCCGGTATAGAGCTGGCGCAGGAAATCCACCTGCTGATGGGTCGAGATGGTCAGGCCGCCGCCGGTGTGCGGCCCCTGCCAGAACAGCGGTAGCGGGCCGGCCACGGTCTTGTTGCCATAGCCGAAGCTGGACAGCGACGTGGCGTAGCGATCGTGGCCGATGGCGCCGGCCAGGCGCTGAAACCACCAGTCGATCTGGCCCTTATAGGCCTTGGCGGCGTCGGCGTCGGTCTGCCAGGCCTTCACCGACTGCGGCGAGCCGTCCCATTTGGCGACGCTGGTCGGGGTGATCAGGCCCTGGTCGAGGCCGATCAGGTCGGTGACGATGTTGAAGGTGGCGCAGGGCGGCAGCGGCGCCTTGCAGGCCTTATCGTCATTGTACTGATAGAGCACGCTGCCTGAGTGGGTGTCGGCCAGGATCACGCAGGTGCCCTTGCCGCCCATCTGCCTGTCGATGGCGGTCTCCAGCGTGTTCGGGTTCTTGATCGGGGCCGATTTCGGCGTGCAGCCGACCAGCGACAGGATCAGGAGGGCTGTGCTCAGGAGAGCGCGTCTCACGCCGCGCGCTTGACGTGGTTGTCGTCGTCCAACAGGACCACGTTCGGCGCATAGTTGCGCGCCTCGTCGGCGTCGATCTGGCCGTAGGCGACCACGATCACCTTGTCGCCGGGCTGCACCAGCCGCGCCGCCGCGCCGTTGACGCCGATGACGCGGGAGCCGCGCGGCGCCTCGATGGCGTAGGTGGTGAACCGCGCGCCGGTGGTGATGTTGAGCACGTCGACTTGCTCGTGGGCGAAGATGCCGGAGGCATCCAAGAGGTCGCGGTCGATGGAGATCGAACCCTCGTAGTCGAGATCGGCCTGCGTCACCGTCGCCCGGTGCAGCTTGGCCCGCATCATGGTCACCAACATCGACAAACCTTCGTGACGAACGGCCCGGATCAAGCGGCCGAAAAAGGACCCGCGCATATACCCACTTGCGGAGGCCGGTTCAATCATGGTCACGGCTTGTTGACGGGAGGACGAAGCATGCACCCCGAACACACCGCCCTGCTGGCCGAGCTGCGCAAGGCCGCCCGCCCGATCCGCCATGACCTGCCGCCGCAGAACGATTCCTACGGCGGCAGCGGCCGGCCCTATTACAACGTCTCGGTTCCCCATCGGCGCGCGATCGTCAAACGCTGGCTGGCCAGCCGCCAGACCATGACTTCGGATGAGTTTTTCGCCGTCGTCGACAGCCTGACGCAAGGCCAGTCGCACGAGGAAAAAACCCTGGCCGGCATGCTGCTCGCCGCCAACCGCAAGGCCCGGCCGCAGGTGACGACGGCTGACCTCGACCGCTGGCTGGGCCGCCTGAACGGCTGGGCCGAGGTCGATACCTGGTGCCAGAACCTGTTCACGCCTGCGGAGATGCTGGCCGACTGGCCGGCCTGGCGCGGCCTGATCGAGCGGCTGTCGCGCGACGAGAACATCAACCGGCGCCGCGCCGCCCTGGTGCTGCTCAACGGCCCGGTGCACTATTCGCCCGATCCTCGCTTCCGCGACCTGGCCTTCGACGTGCTGGAGCGGCTGAAGCCCGAGCGCCCGATCCTGATCACCAAGGCGGTCTCCTGGCTGCTGCGGTCGATGATCACCCGCCATCGCGACGCGGTCGTCGCCTATATCGCCGCGAATGAAGCTTCGCTGCCCGCCATCGCGCTGCGCGAGACCCGGACGAAGCTGAAGACGGGGACCAAGTCGGGGCGTAAGGCGTCCTGATGAGCCTGCGCCCGCTGTTCGTCACCCAGATCTACGAGGCCTCGCTGGCCGGCGAGCGCGACTTCGCGGCGTTCAACGCCGAGCTGGACCAGGCCTGCCGCATGCTGGCCGACGAGGACGCCGCCGGCCGCGCCTGGTGTGAGGCGCACGCCTATGGCGGCTATACCTCCTACGCCTCGCTCGACGACCTGCCGCGGCGGGCCAGCGTCTTCGACCTCCTGAAGCGCAAGCTGGACCGGCACGCGGCCGCCTACGCCAAGGCGCTGGAGTTCGATCTGGGGCGCGGGCGCCTCAGGCTGGACAGCCTGTGGGCCAGCCTGCTCGAGCCGGGCGCGGCCCATTCCGGCCACATCCATCCGCACAGCGTCATCTCCGGCACGGTCTATGTCGCCATGCCGCCGGGCGCCGGCGGCCTGCGCCTGGAGGACCCGCGCCTGCCGCTGATGATGGCCGCCCCGCCCCGGCGCGCCGACGCCGCCGAGACCCAGAAGAGCTTCATCTATCTGGCGCCCGAAGCCGGCACGATCCTGATGTGGGAAAGCTGGCTCCGCCACGAAGCCCTTGCCAACGGCGCGGACGAAGTGCGCATCTCGCTCAGCTTCAACTACGGTTGGCGATAGGCGCCGCCTCCCCACTACCGCTCATCCCCGCAGAGGCGGGGAGGTGGATTCACATTCGAAGTGCAACACTTTGAGGAAGGCCTCGGCAGGGGTCTGGAAGTCAAGGCACTGTCGAGGTGTGTGGTTGTAGCGGCGGACGAGGTCGTTGATCCGGCGGGTCGAGAGGGTGTTGAG
>DASYAQ010000170.1:0-2910 GCA_036501225.1 Caulobacteraceae bacterium
CGCCGGCGAGGCCAGGGTGGTGCACGACCTGTCCGACGGCGGCCTGGTCGCCGCCGCCGCCGAGATGGCGCTGGCCGCGGACGTCGGCGTGGTCCTGAACGCCACCAGCCACGAACACGCCCACTTCTACCTGTTCGGCGAAGACCAGGGCCGCTACCTGATCGCCACGACCGACCCCGACGCCCTGATCGCCAAGGCTCAAGCCGCGCAAGTCCACGCCTCGGTCGCCGGCCAGGCCGGCGGCGACGCACTGGCCTCAGCCCAGGGCCTGTTCAATGTCCCGCTGACCGTCCTGCGCGAAGCCCACGAGGGCTGGATGCCCGCCTACATGGCCTAGATCGCGGGGTCTCATCGTCACCGATCGCCGTCCCGAATCCAGCGGGCGGTGTCGCGGCCGCCGTTGTCGTCGCCGTTGAGCGCTTCGCTCCGCGCCACCGCCACGCGGACCGGGCCCTGGGCGCTGGCGATGCAGTCCTGCTTGTCCTTGTCGACGACCAGGCCGGCGAACAGTTGGTCGCTGACGACGGCCGCGCTCTCATCGCTCGTCGGGTCCGGCTTCGGCGGCGGACCGCAGAGGGCGAGCCAGGCCTTGTATTCGATGATCCGCCCTTGGGTGTCGGTCTTCAACGCCCTGACCCCGGCGTAGACATAGCCCTTGCGGCCGTCGCTCTCATCGTCGACCTCGATCTGCATCACGGCCGGGTCGCCGCCGACCAGCAGGGTCTTGTAGTGCTGCCAGGTCGAGGCCGGCGCCTTGGCGTCGCGCCCCGCCAGCATTTCGCCCGGATGCACCACCCAGGCGTCGGCGCAATCGGGCCATTCGCCGATCGGCTTTGCGGTGTCGACTATGCAGCCCTTGGCCTCGTCCATCCAGACGCCGGAGCGGAATTGCGCCTGGCCGTGGCTGTCGGCGCTGGAGAACAGCGGCGTGTCGGAGGTCACCATGTTGCAGCTGGCCAGCAAGACGCCCAGGCAAATCGACGCCACGATCCGCATCGCACGCTCCCCCGAAACCGCGCTCCAACGAGCATGGCGCCGAAAGCGTCGTACAGCGAGGCCTGATGTCGCCAAATCTTAAGCATTGTTAGTCGTAAAGTGGCGTTAGCCCATCCGTTCGATTGGTCGCCGATTCGCCATGCCTATGTCCGCAGACGCCCTGGAATCCGAACTGCGCGCGGCATTCCCCGACGCGGACATCGCCATTGACGACCTGGCCGGCGACGGCGACCATTATCGCGCCCGCATCATCTCGACCGCGTTCGCCGGCCTGACGCGGGTCAGGCAGCACCAGCTGGTCTATCAGGCGCTGAAGGGTAAGGTCGGCGGCGTGCTGCATGCTCTGGCGCTGGAGACGGCGCCGCCAACGGAAGCGAAGGGCTGATCGTGCGCTACCGGCCGCTTGGCAATACCGGCATGTCGATCTCGTCGATGTCGCTTGTCCTGTCGGATACCAATGGCATGCGCGAGGCCGACTGGGTCTCGCTGATCTATGCGGCGCTGGAGAGCGGCATCAACGCCTTCGAGGTCACCGGCAGCCAGCCCACACTGATCGACGGGCTCGCCCAGGCGCTGCAGGCGATCGACCGGCGGCTGGTGTTCGTGGCCTGGCGGCTGGGCTGGTCGATCTCGACCTCCGGCCAGGCCGTGCGCGACTTCTCGCCCGAGGGCCTGGCCACGGTGGTCGAGAGCGTCGTGGCGCGCACCGGCCTGACCTATCTCGACGCGACCATCCTCGACGACCCGCAATCCGATGAGCTTTCGCCGCGGGCGCTGGACATGCTCAGGCGGCTGAAGGACATGGGCCGCATCCATCTGCTCGGCGTCACCGGGCGCGACGACGCGATCGACGCCTATATTTCCAGCGGCGGCTTCGACCTGGTCGCCACGCCGTTCAGCCTGATGTCGGGCTGGAAGGAGCGGCTGCGCGTCAAGGCCGCCATCGACCGCGACATGGTGGTGCTGGGCTATGGCTATTATCCGGATGGGGTCCGCGAGTCTCAGCAGACGGCGAACGGCGGCGCCTGGGGCCGCACGAGCGCCAGGCCCCTGGCCGGCATGGGCACCTACGCCTTCCTGGACCGGACGCCGCACTGGTCCGGCGAGGAGATCTGCCTGGCCTACGCCATGACCGAGCCGTCGTTGTGCACCGTGCAGGTCGAAGCCGACAGAATCGACCGCGTCGAACTGATGGCCGCGGTCTGCGAGCGCGAACTGCCGTCCGGCGTTCCGGCCCAGATCGAGATGGCGCGGTTCGCGCCGCAGCCGCGGGTCGAGGAGCCGGCGCAGCAAAAGGCCCGCCGCGCTTGACCCGGGCCCGCAAGCTTCCTAGCTGATAGGCCGTAACAGATTCACCTGGGCGGAGCCCGAACCGTGACCGACGTCGCCACCGAGACCGAAACCCGCATCCACGACTTCATCGCGCGCACCATCGCCGACAATCCGGTGACGGTGTTCATGAAGGGCGTGCCCGATCAGCCGCAATGCGGCTTCTCGGCCATCGTGGTACAGATCATGGATCACCTCGGCGTCGACTTCGTCGGGGTCGACGTGCTGCAGAGCGACGAGCTGCGCCAGGGCATCAAGGCCTTTTCCGACTGGCCGACCATTCCGCAGCTCTACGTCAACGGCGAATTCGTCGGCGGCTGCGACATCATCCGCCAGATGTTCGAGGCCGGCGAACTGAAGACCTTCCTGACCGAACAAGGCGTCCTCGCCGCCGCCGGGGCGGACGCACAGCACTTGCGCGATTAGCTTCCCGGGCAATCCAGTCCGCCTGGCGAGCGCGCGGAACTGGCGCGACCGGACGGCGTTCGTCAGCAATGCGAGATCTGACGAAACTGCCGAATGGCCTCGACCGTGACGCCGGCGTCTGCCTGGCGATCATCGAAACCCCCAAGGGGCGGCGAGGCA
>DASYAQ010000171.1:0-11396 GCA_036501225.1 Caulobacteraceae bacterium
CGGGGACACACACGCCTTTTAGGTCCTCCGCTGGCTTGGACGATCCGCGAGGTCGAGCGTCTCGCACTTTTGCGCTCAAGAGCCAGGGGGTCGAGACGAAGGGGCGGGCGGCGTCTTTGGCAGATAGATCACGCCCGGCAAGCCGTCAAAATGGCTGTCGCACGTCAGCAGGTCCGCGCCGTAGCTCAGCGCCGTGGCGTAGACGATCGCATCCGCCGTCGCCAGCCTCAGGCGGCCGCAAATGTCTGCGGCGGATAGGGCGATTTCGGTATTCAGCGGGGCGACGACACAGAGCTGGCTGAAGGCGATGATCTGATCGGCCCGATCTTCGCCGGCCTCCCGCGTCAGCCACTTGGCGAGCTCCAGCTGGACGATGGTCGGCGCCAGCCAGTCGTCCCGTTCGGGAAGCGCCGGCGCCACGCGCTCGCCGGTCGGCGATCCGATCAGCCATTCCACCCAGGCCGAGGTGTCGACCAAACGCATCAATCGCGATCCGACCGGTCCCGATACCCCGTAGGTGTGGCGCCGGACACGATCCCTTTCAGATCCCTGGCATCGGGCGCCGGCACGAGCAGGACGCCGCTCCCCTTGGGGATGAAGGCGAAGGCTTGGCCCGCCTTCCAGTGCTGGGCGTTGCGCACGGCCTTGGGGATGGAAATCTGGAACTTGGACGACAGGGTCGCGGTATTGGACATGGTCTTACAATTCTCGATCGAACGTCAAAGCGTAAGAATACCATGCGGCCGAGGGGTTGGTAAGGGGGGCTTCCCATGACGGGCGCCGCCATAGCTTGACCCCGGCGCGCATAGGCCACACCCTCAGCCAGGATCAGACGGCCGGGCGGTCGCTCTTGTCGCGAGATGGGAGAGGAAAGTCCGGGCTCCACGGTGGAAAGGCGGCGGGTAACGCCCGCCGGGGGCGACCCCAGGGATAGCGCCACAGAAAGCAAACCGCCAAACCCGTGCTCGCACGGGCGGTAAGGATGAAAGGGTGGGGTAAGAGCCCACCGCGGACCCGGCGACGGGGACGGCATGGCAAGCCCCGCCTGGAGCAAGACCGAATAGGGACGACGCGCCGGAGTTCGCTCCGGCAGGGCTTCATCGGCCCGAGCCGTCCGGGTAGGTCGCGAGAACCGGCCCGCGAGGACCGGTCCAGAGGAATGGCCGCCGCGTCCCGTGAAAGCGGGGCGGCACAGAACCCGGCTTACAGGCCGTCTGATCCAATCCACCTCGCTATACTTAACATGTTCGCTGTATGTTCTGTGGATAACTATATTCTGTTAACCATTTCCCCCTGCGACATCTTTGAATTTGCAGCCGATAGGCAGTTTGCGGCATTGCGAGGCAGTCAATCCCATGTTAACCCAATCGCCCTGGGATGAGCCTCTTTGCGCGTCCCAGGCCGAGGCGCCGGGGCTGAGGGGCCAGTCGCGCCGTGGGGGCTTGGGGCGAAGTGTTTTATTCGACCTTCGAAAAGCCATTGGACGCCAAACGGCGCATCGTCGTGCCGCAGGAATTCCGCGCGCTCGCGGCCGGACCGTTTGACGGCATCTTCTGCTTCCCCTCGGTCGAGGCCGATTGCATCGAAGGCGGCGGCAAGGCGCTGTTCGAGCGTAACGAGGCGCTGATCAACGAATTCGAGGTCGGCGACCCCTTGCGCTATGCGCTGGAATTCACCCTGCGCGGCGGCATGGCGCAGCTGGCCTTCGACACCGCCGGCCGGGTGACCCTGCCGGAACACCTCTGCGACATGTTCGGCCTGAGCGACTGGGTGGTGATCATCGGCCTTGGCGAGCGTTTCCAGATCTGGGGCCGCGACGCCTTCCACGCCGCCCGCGTCGCCCAGGGCGCCGGCGCCCGCGAGGGCCTGGCCGCCAGCCGCGCCGAACAGCGCCGCGCCAAGCTGGGAGTCGGCGCATGAGCGAGGCCGCGCACCGACCGGTCATGCTGGACGAGGTGGTCGCGGCGCTGCGGCCGGCGCCCGGGAGGCTGATCGTCGACGCCACCTTCGGCGCCGGCGGCTATTCCAGCGCCTTCATCGACGCCGGCGCCCGGGTCGTCGCCTTCGACCGCGACCCCGCCGTGCTGGCCCATGCCGCGCCGCTGGCGGCGAGCGGCCGGTTCCGGCTCATCGAAGACCGTTTTTCCGCCATGGCCGAGCACCTTGCCGAGCCTCTCGACGGGGCGGCGTTTGATCTCGGCGTCTCGTCGATGCAGATCGACCAGCCCGAGCGCGGCTTTTCGTTCCAGACCGACGGCCCGCTCGACATGCGAATGAGCCAGAGCGGAACCAACGCCGCCGACCTGGTCAATGGCGCCGACCAGGCCGAACTCGCCCGCATCTTCTTCGTCTATGGCGAGGAGAAGAGTTCGCGCCGCATCGCCCAGGCCCTGGTCCGCCGCCGCGCGGTCGAGCCCTTCACCCGCACCCTCGATCTCGCCCATGTGGTCGAGCGCGCGCTGGGCGGCCGCAAGGGCGCCAAGGTGCATCCGGCGACCCGCGTCTTCCAGGCCTTGCGCATTGCGGTCAACGCCGAACTCACCGAGCTCGAGGCCGGCCTGGAGGCCGCCGAACAATTGCTGCGCGACGGCGGGCGGCTGGCGGTGGTCAGCTTCCATTCGCTCGAGGACCGCATCGTCAAGGCCTTCCTGACCGAGCGCGCCGGCCGCAACCCCGCCGGCTCGCGGCACCGCCCGCCGACCGTCGAGGCGCGGAAACCCTCCTTCCGCCTGTTGTTCAACGGCGCGGCGACGCCCGGCGCGGCCGAGATCGCCGCCAATCCCCGCGCGCGCTCGGCCAAGCTGCGCGCCGCCGAGCGCACCGCGGCGCCGGCCTGGAAGGTGGCGGCATGAGCGTGCTCGGCGTCTTCGACCAGCGCTTCCGCGGCTTCCGGGTCATCGAGATCGGCGGCGTCGGCGTGCTGCTGGCGCTGATCCTGCTGGTCTATCTGGCCAAGACCATCGCCGGCAGCGAGAGCGCCGAGATCGACCACGTCCAGCAGCAGATCGGCGACGAGCGCGCCAGGGTCACCCTGTTGCGCGCCGAAGTCGCCAGCCTGGAACAGCCCGAGCGGCTGGAGACCCTGTCGAACCGCTATCTCGGGCTGCAGCCGGTCGACGCCAAGCACGACATCGACGCCCAGGCCCTGGCGACCATCGCCGGCGCGCCCGCGCCCAAGCCGCAAGCCCCAGCGCAAGGCGCTGCGCCTCAGGCGACGACGCCGACGCCGACGCCGACGGGCGCCCCGATCGCGGTCGCCGCCCAGCCGGACGCGGCCAGGCCCGTCAGGGTCGCGGCCGTCGCGGCGCAAAAGCCGGCCAAGCTGGCAGCCGTCACGCCGACGGATGCAGGCCAGGCCGCCGCTGTTGAGCCCCTGAGCCAGCGGCCTTCCGAACTGAAAGCCCCGGCCGGCGATCCGATCGGCGCCCTCGTACAGGCGCCGCCCGATGCGCCCGCGGACGCCCCCCGATGAGCCCCGCCGATATCCCGCTGCACCGCTTTCCACCGGCCTGGCGCTGGGTCACCGAGCCGATCTGGCGCATCGAACGCGCCTTCGGCCGCGCCAAGGCGGAGGATCGCGCCGAGGACGACACGCGGCTGCGCATCTTCTTCGTGCTGGCCATCTTCACCGCCGCCTTCCTCACCCTGGCGGGCGGCGCGGCGCGCACGGCGCTGTTTTCGGACAACGGCCGCACCGACGCCGAGGGCGCGCCGCCGGGCGCGCGCGCCGAGCTCACCGACCGCAACGGCCTGCTGCTGGCCGCCGACCTGCCGCATTTCGGCCTCTACTACGACCCGCACGAGAACTGGAACCCGGACGAGGTTCGCCGCGTGCTCGGCCCCGCCCTGCCCGGACTTTCCGCCGAGCGGCTGGATCGGGCCCTGAAGGCCGACCGGCGCCAGTACCTGATCGGCGGCCTGACGCCGGCCGACAAGGACCGTATCGACGATCTCGGCCTGCCGGGCCTGTCCTTCCAGCCGGAGCCGAAGCGGGCCTATCTGATGGGGCCGACCGCCGGCCAGCTGATCGGCTTCGTCGATCGCGGCGGGATCGGCATTTCCGGCGCGGAGCTGGCCCTCGACAAGTCCATCCGCGCCGACGCCGGCAAGGGGCCGGTAGCGCTCTCCATCGACCTGCGCGTCCAGGCCGCGCTGCAGGACGAGGTCGAGAAGGCGGCGGTGAATTTCCGCGCCCTGGACGCCATCGGCATCGTCACCGACGTCAAAACCGGCGAAATCCTCGGCATGACCTCCTATCCGGCCTTCGACCCGAACAATATCGGCGCGAACCCGGTCGCCAACATCAACCATGTGACCTCGACGGTTTACGAGCCCGGTTCGGTGTTCAAGGTCTTCACCCTGGCCATGGGCATCGATTCCGGCATCGCCAATATCAATACGGTGTTCGACACCACCACCCCCTTGCAGATCGGCAATCAGAAGATTCGCGACGACGAGAAGTCCGCCGTGAACCTGCCGCTCTGGCAGGTCTTCACCCACTCCTCCAACATCGGCGCGGCGCGGCTGGGCCTGCTGGCCGGCGGCGACCGGCTGCAAACCTATTTCAAGAGCTTCGGTCTCTATGCCGCCGCGCCAAGCGAACTCAGGGAATCGGCCCGGCCGCTGGTGGCGACGCGGTTGAGCGACAATACGGTGGCCTCGATGTCGTTCGGCCAGGCCATCTCGGTCACCCCCCTGGCGGTGGCCACCGGCATGAACGCCATTTTCAACGACGGCGAATATATCCCGCTGACCATCCGCAAGCTGGGGCCTGGCGAGGTCCCGAAGGGCCGCCGGGTGGTCTCCGAACAGACATCGCGCACCATGCTCGACCTGATGCGGCTGAACGCCACCCTCGGCACCGGTCGCGGGGCCGACGCCGCCGCCCCCGGCTACCGCGTCGGCGGCAAGACCGGCACGGCGCAAAAGGCCATCAACGGCCATTATGCGGTCGGCAAGCGGGTGTCCTCCTTCGCCGCCATCTTCCCGACCGACGGTCCCGCCAACGCCCAGCGCTATTTCGTCTTCATTCTGCTCGACGAGCCGCAGCCGACCAAGGACTCGGGCGGTTTCGCCATGGGCGCCCAGACCGCGGCCCCGACAGCCGGGCGGGTCATCGAGCGGATCGCGCCGATCCTGGGCGTCCGGCGCGAGGCCATCGTGCCGGTCGTCGCCCCGCCCAATGCGGCGAGCGACCAGTAGACCCATGCGTCTCTCCGCGCTCGTCCGCCGCCCCGTCGATCCCGATCCCGAGATCACCGGGTTGACCGCCGACAGCCGGCTGGTGCGGCCGGGCTGGCTGTTCGTCGCCCTGGCCGGCGCCAGGGCCGACGGGCGCCGCTTCATCGGCGACGCCTTGACGGCGGGAGCGGCGGCGGTGCTGACCGACGAGGCGATCGAGGGTCTGGCCGTCCCCGTGGTGCGCGCCTGCGATCCCCGGCGGGCCTATGCACTGGCCGCCGCGGCCTTCTGGGGCGCCCAGCCCGAGACCTGCGTCGCGGTCACCGGCACCAACGGCAAGACCTCGGTGGTCACCTTCTGTCGGCAGATCCTCACCCGCCTCGGCCGCAACGCCGCCAGCATGGGCACGCTGGGCGTCATCGCCGGCGACGAGCAGATCACCCCATCCGGGGGCCTGACCAGCCTGGACGCCGCCGACACCGCCCGGCTGTTGGCCGAACTGGCCGGGCGCGGCGTCACCCACCTGGCCCTGGAAGCCTCGTCCCACGGCCTCCACCAGCGCCGGCTGGACGGGGTCCGCCTCGCCGCCTGCGGCTTCACCAACCTGACCCAGGACCATCTCGACTATCACGGCGACATGGAGGCCTATCGCGACGCCAAGCTGCGCCTGTTCCGGGCGCTGTTGCCGCGCGGCGGGACCGCCGTGCTGAACGCCGACTCCGACGCCTTCCCCGCCTTCGCCGCCGCCGCCATCCTGGCGGGCCAGACCGTGCTTTCGGTCGGCGAACGGGGCCAGAGCTTGCGCCTGGCCCATCGCGAGGCGGCGCCGGGCGGCCAGCTCCTCAGCCTCAAGGCTAAGGAGCAGACCTACAGGGTGCGTCTGCCCCTGGTCGGCGCCTACCAGGCCTCCAACGCCCTGGTCGCGGCCGGCCTGTGCATCGCGGTCGGCGAGGACGTCGGCGAGGCGCTGGCCGCGCTGGAGCATGTCGAGGGCGCGCCCGGCCGGCTGCAGCGCGTCGGCGCCGGCCCGCGTGGCGGCGAGGCCTTTGTCGATTACGCCCACACGCCCGACGGCCTGGAAACCGTGCTCGCCGCCCTGCGTCCGCATGCGCGCGGCCGGCTGATCGTCGTCTTCGGGGCCGGCGGCGACCGCGACCGCGGCAAACGGCCGCTGATGGGCGAGATCGCCGCGCGGCTGGCCGACCTGGCGATCGTCACCGACGATAATCCGCGTACGGAACAGCCGGCGTCCATCCGCGCCGCCATCCTGGCCGCCGCCCCCGGCGCGCGCGAGATCGGCGACCGGCGCGAGGCGATCGCCGCCGCCGCCGCCGAACTCGGCGATGGGGACATTCTCATCGTGGCCGGCAAGGGCCACGAACGGGGCCAGCTGGTCGGCGACATCACCCATCCGTTCGACGACATCGCCGAAGTCAGCGCCGCGCTCGGCCGGGAGGCGGCGCGTGGTTGAGCCGCTCTGGACCTCCGAAGAGATCACCCATGCCGTCGGCGGGCGCGGCAGCGGCGCCTCCTTCGTCGCCACCGGCGTCTCCATCGACACCCGCACGCTGGAGCCCGGCGATCTGTTCGTCGCCCTGGCCGGCGAACGCGACGGCCACGACTTCGTCGCCCAGGCGCAAGCAAAGGGCGCTTCCGGCGTCCTGGTTTCCCAGTCCACCCCCGGCGAAGCCATCCAGGTCGACGACACCCAGGCCGCGCTCGAACGCCTGGGCCTCGCCGCGCGCGGGCGGGCGACCCATGCGCGGCGCGGCGCGGTCACCGGCTCGGTGGGCAAGACCAGCCTGACCCAGGCCATCGCCGGCGCCCTGGCTCTGGCCGGCCCGTCGCATGCCTCGGTCAAGTCCTACAACAACCATATCGGCGTGCCGCTGACCCTGGCGCGCATGCCGCGCGGGACGATGCGCGCCGTCTTCGAAGTCGGCATGAACCATCCGGGCGAGATCAGCCCGCTGACCCGGATGATCGCGCCGCACGCCGTCGCCGTCACCAATGTCGGCATCGCCCATATCGAGAACTTCGACGACGGCGAGCGCGGCGTCGCCCGCGCCAAGGCGGAGATTTTCGAAGGCCTTTCGCCTGGCGGAACGGCGGTGCTGAACGCCGACGACCGCTGGTTTTCCACCCTGAAGGATGACGCCGAGCGCGCCGGCGCACGCGTCCGCACCTTTGGCGCCGTCGAGAGCGCCGATGCGCGGCTGCTGGGTTTCGAGATCGACCGGCGCGCGACGGTGCGGGCCAGGCTGGATGGCCTCGACCTAAGCTTTCCGCTGCGCCAGACCGGTTCGCACTGGGGCGTGATGAGCCTGGCGGCGCTGCTGATGCTCGAAGCCCTGGACGTTCCGCTGGACGACGGCCTGAAAGCGCTGGCGGCCTTCGGGCCGCTCGAAGGCCGCGGCGCATCGCGGACCGTCCGGTTCGAGCGCGGCGAATTCACCCTGGTCGACGAGAGTTACAACGCCAATCCGGTCTCGGTCGCCTCGGCCCTGAAGACCCTGGGCGCGACCCCGGCCAAGGGGCGGCGGATCGTCGCCCTCACCGACATGCTCGAGCTGGGGGCCGAGGCGGGCAAGCTCCACGCCGGGCTGGCCGGGCCGATCGAGGCGGCCGAGGTCGACCTGGTCTTCTGCGCCGGGCCGTTGATGAAATCGCTGTTCGACGCCCTTCCTCCGACTCGCCGCGGCGGTTACGCCGATGACGCCGCCGGCCTCGCCGCGCGGCTCGTACGGGCCATAGAGCCCGGCGATGTTGTGATGGTGAAGGGATCGCGGGACTCGCACGCCAAGGCTCTGGTCGAGGCCCTGAGCGCGCTTGAGCCCCCCGCCAGGGAGGCGCGCTGATGCTCTATCTGCTCTATCTGCGCCTCGCCGAACACCACCACTATGTGCCCGTCCTCAACCTCTTGCGATACCTCACCTTCCGCACCGGCATGACCGTGGTGACCGCCCAGCTGGTGGTGGTGGCCATGGGTTCGCGCTTCATCCGCTGGATGCAGGCCCGCCAGGGCAAGGGCCAGCCGATCCGCACCGACGGGATCGAGCGCCACATTATCGAAAAGGCCGGCACGCCGACCATGGGCGGCCTCATGATCCTGGCCGGGGTCCTGGTCGGCACCCTGGTCTGGGGCGACCTGACCAGCGTCTACGTCTGGGCGGCGTTGGTGATTACCGCCCTGTTCGGCCTGATGGGCTTTCTCGACGACTACGCCAAGGTGACCAAGCAGAGCACCGACGGGGTCTCGGGCTACGCGCGGCTGGCCGTCGAGTTCGTCATCGCCGCCGCCGGCGTCTTCGCGATGATCAAATACGCGCCGCCGCAGACCGGCGCGGGCGGTCTGGCGACCTCGCTGGCCTTCCCCGTGTTCAAGGCGCTGGTGATCAACCTGGGCTGGTTCTACCTGGGCTTCGCCGGCTTCGTCATCGTCGGCGCGGCCAATGCGGTGAACTTCACCGACGGCCTCGACGGGCTGGCCATCGTGCCGGTGATGATTGCCGCCGCCGCCTTTGGGGTGATCGCCTATCTGGTCGGCAACAAGCTGTTCGCCGACTATCTGCAGGTCCACTTCGTGCCCGGTGTCGGCGAGATGGCGGTCTTCTGCGGCGCCCTGATCGGCGCCGGCCTCGGCTTCCTCTGGTACAACGCGCCGCCGGCCAAGATCTTCATGGGCGACACCGGCTCCCTGGCGCTCGGGGGCGCGCTGGGAACCGTCGCCGTGGCCTGCAAGCACGAGATCGTGCTGGCCATCGTCGGCGGCCTCTTCGTCGTCGAAGCCGCCTCGGTGATCATCCAGGTGGCCTATTTCAAGCGCACCGGGCGCCGCGTCTTCCTGATGGCGCCCATCCACCACCATTTCGAGAAGCTGGGCTGGGCCGAATCCACCGTGGTCGTGCGGTTCTGGATCGTCGCCATCATGCTGGCCATGCTCGGCCTGGCGACGTTGAAACTCAGATGACGCGAGGGGGGCCGACATCATGATCCCCGTCCGCGGCTTCGAGGACCAGCGCGTCGCCGTCTTTGGCCTGGCCCGCAGCGGCCTGGCTTCGGCGCGCGCGCTCAGGGCCGGCGGCGCCGTGGTCGTCGCCTGGGACGAAAACCCCGAAGCCCGCGCGGCCGCCGCGGTCGAAGGCTTCGAACTGACCGACCTGCGCACCGCCGACTGGTCGAGCCTCGTCTCGCTGGTGCTGTCGCCGGGCGTGCCGCTGACCCATCCGCAGCCGCACTGGACGGTCAAGCTGGCCAGGGCGGCCGGCGTCGAGATCATCGGCGACATCGAACTCTTCGCCCGCGCCATCAATGCCGCGCCGGTGCACAAGCGGCCGAAGGTGGTGGCGATCACCGGCACCAACGGCAAGTCGACCACCACCGCCCTGCTCGGCCACATGCTGACAGCCGCCGGCCGCGACGCGCGGATCGGCGGCAATATCGGCCTTGGCGTGCTCGGCCTGGACGACATGCACGGCGGCGCCGTCTACGTCTTCGAGCTGTCGTCCTACCAACTGGACCTGACCTTCAGCCTGAAGCCGGATGTCGCCATCCTGCTCAACATCACGCCCGATCACCTGGATCGCCACGGCGGCATGGACGGCTATGTGGCGGCCAAGCGGCGCATCCTGCGGAACCAGGGTGTCGGCGACACCGCCGTGATCGGCGTCGACGACGCCGCCTGCCAGCAGATCTGCACCGAGATCACCGCCGCCAACCGGCGCACCACCTGGCCGATCTCCGCGCGCAAGGCCATGGGCCGTGGCGTCTATGCCCTGCAGGGCGTGCTCTACGACGCCACCGGCGAGCGGGTGATCGAGATCGCCGACCTGCTCCGCGCCCGCTCCCTGCCCGGCCGGCACAACTGGCAGAACGCCGCCGCGGCCTATGCGGCGGCCCGGGCGCTCGGCCTGTCGGTCGAGGACGCCGCCACCGGCCTGGTCACCTTCCCAGGTCTGGTCCACCGCATGGAGACGGTGGGCGAGATCGAAGGCGTCCGTTTCGTCAACGACTCCAAGGCCACCAACGCCGACGCCGCGCGCCAGGCGATGAGTTCCTACCCGCGCTTCTACTGGATTGCCGGCGGCCAGCCGAAGGCGGGCGGCATCGAGTCGCTGGAGGAGCTCTTTCCCCGCATCGCCAAGGCCTATCTGGTCGGCGAGGCGGCGGACGAATTCGCCAGGACGCTCGAGGGTAAGGCGCCTTACCATCTTGCCGGCACGGTCGAGGGGGCGGTCCAGGCGGCCTTCGCCGACGCGCGCGCGGCGGGCGAGCCGGGTATCGTGCTGCTGTCGCCGGCCTGCGCGTCCTTTGACCAGTTTCCCGATTTCGAGGTGCGCGGCGAGGCGTTCCGCTCCGCCGTGCATGGGCTTTTGCAGCGACCGTTGAAGGGCGCAACCGGATGAGTCCCAACCAGCACGCCTTCCCTCGCACCGACCGCACCCGCCTGGGCGTGTGGTGGTGGACCACCGATCACCTGCTGCTCGGCGCGACCGCCGTCCTGATCACCATCGGGGTCTTGCTCTCGTTCGGCAACAGCCCGGCGGCGGCGGCGCGGATGAACATCGGCGACCCGTTCCATTTCGCGGTGCGCCAGTGCCTGTTCGCCTTCATCGGCGCCATCATCCTGATCCTGGTCTCGATGCTGAGCCCGCGCGGCATCCGCCGCGCTTCCTTCTTCATCTACCTGATCGCCGTGGTGATGATGATCGCCCTGCCCCTGCTCGGCCACCACGCCAAGGGCGCGACGCGTTGGGTGGAGATCGGCGGGTTTTCGCTGCAGCCGTCGGAGTTCATGAAGCCGGCGCTGATCACGCTCGCGGCCTGGATGTTCGCCGAGGGCCAGAAGGGTGAGGGCGTGCCCGGGGTGTCGATCGCCTTCGGTCTCTACCTGCTCGCGGTGGTGCTGCTGCTGTGGCAGCCGGACGTGGGCCAGACGGTGCTGATCACCATCGCCTTCGGCGCCGCCTTCTTCATGGCGGGTGTGCCGATCGCCTGGATCGCCGGCCTGGGCGTGGCGGCCATCGGCGGCGGGATTTCGCTCTATTTCGTCTTCCAGCACGTCGCCAGCCGGGTGCAGCGCTTCCTGTCGCCGGAGACCACCGACACCCACCAGATCGACCGCGCCCAGGAGGCCATCGCCGCCGGCGGCTGGTTCGGCAAGGGCCCGGGCGAAGGCGTGCTCAAGCGCCAGGTGCCCGACGTCCACACCGACT
>DASYAQ010000172.1:0-3192 GCA_036501225.1 Caulobacteraceae bacterium
ACCGCGTCGAAAAACCCGGTGCTGCTGCGCATCGAGACCGACGCCGGCCACGGCATCGGCTCGACGCTCAGCCAGCGGGATCGCGAAACCGCCGACACCCTGGCCTTCCTGTTCTGGCGCACAGGCGACCCGCGGTATCAACCTTGAACACCTCTCCCTTTGGGAGAGGTCTTAGGGGTCGATCCGCGCCTCGGCCGAACCGCTGAGCACCTGGACGCCGTCCTGGTTGACGGTGACGATGTCCAGCTCGACCAGCTTCTGGCCGCCCTCGTCGCGGATCGCCTTGACCGTGGCGGTGGAGTCCAGCGTGTCGCCCGGCCAGACCTGGCTGGTGAAGCGCACGCCGTACCTGGTCAGCCGCGCGTCGCCGACATAGTCGGTCAGCATCTTGCCGGTCATGCCCATGGTCAGCATGCCGTGGGCGAAAACGCTCGGATAGCCGGCCACCTTGGTGGTGAAGATCTCGTCGGTGTGCAGCGGGTTGTAGTCGCCCGACGCTCCCGCGTACTGGACGATCTGGGTGCGCTTCAGGTCCTCGACCAGACGCGCGGTGTGGGTGTCGCCTTCTTTCAGCTTGCTGGCGCTCAGAGCCATTGTCCGGGTCCTTCCTGGCTTCAAGACGCTGGCGCGTCGACGGGGCGTTCGGTGCGAACGCCGACGGAGCGGGCGGTGATGACCAGATCGCCCTTCTGGTCGCGGTACTCGGTGACGGATTCGGAGAAGACCAGCTTGCCCGAGCGCTTGCCTTCCTTCTCCCAGGTCTTGCCCGGCAGGCTGGTCGCGGTCAGCACGTCGCCCGGCTTCAGGTGCCGGTGATATTCGAAGTGCTGCTCGGCATGCAGCCCACCGCCGCCACCGCCGCCACCGCCGCCGCCGCCACCGCCTCCCCGCGGGGCCGCGCCGGTGGGGTTCTTGCCGGAGCCGAACCAGGGCTGGCCGACCTTCGGCCGCAGAAAATAGTCGGGATCGAACTGGGCGCTGGCCTGGGCGAAGGTCGGCGGGGCGATAATGCCGCCGGCGTCGGTCTTCTTGGCCTGGTCCGCGTCGGAATAGACGGGATTATCGTCCCCGACCGAGCGGGCGAACATCAGGATGTGGCTGGCTTCGACGGGAAATGTCTTTGCGGTCATGGCGCTTCCTCTCAAGTGCGGTCTTATGCCCGCGACTCAGCCGCCTTAGTGCGCCGCCGTCAACGCCGTTCTGAGCTTCGGCGCGGGTGTCGTCGCGTCAGCCGGGTTCGGTGACCCGCATCGCATGCAGCGGACTCAACCGCTCGCTGGCGCCGCGGGCCGCGCGACCGGCGGCCAGCGCCAGCAGGATGGAGGGCGCGATGATCGCCGCCCCCAGATAGAAGGCGCCGTTGATATTGATCATCAGCAGGGCCAGGCCGAACTGCGGCCCCACCACGCGCGCCAGGGCGCCGGTGGCGTTGTTCAGCCCCATGATCTGACCCTGATGGTCGGGATCGACGCTGCGCGACAGAAGCGCGCCGGAATTGGGGAAGGCCACCGACTGAGACAGCGCCATCAGCGCCATCAAGGCCACGGTGTAGCCGCCGCCCGGCGAAATCGTCTGCAGGAAGTTGCAAATCACCGCGCCGGCCATGCCGGCGGCCAGCATCCGGCCCTCGCCGAAGCGGCGCGACAGCGGTCCGGTCAGCAGGAACTGGCAGCCGGCCGACACCGCGCCGGTCACCCCGAAACAGAGGCCGACGTCGCGCGGCTCCCAGCCGAACCGGTGCCGCGCCCAGAGCGCGAAGGTGCTCTCGATGGCGGTGAAGGCGATCCCGACCGAGAAGGTCAGCAGCATCAGCCGGCCGACCACCGGGTGGCGGACCGCGAAGCCGAACATGACCCAGCGGCTGGGTTGCGGACCGAAGTCGTGGCGGCGCTCGCGGCTTTCCTTGACGATCAGCGCGATGCCGATGGCCGAGCACAGCGCCAACGCCGATGAGACCAGGAGCGGCAGATGATAGCCGGCCGTGCCCTCCGAGGGCTTGGCCAGGACCCCGCCGACAAAGGGCCCGAGGATGAAGCCCAGATTATAGGCCGCGCCGAGCCTCGCCATGCGGCCGGCGCGCAGCTCGACCGGGGTCACGTCGGCGATGTAGCCCTGCACGACCGAGCCGTTGCCGGCCGCCATGCCGCCCAGCACCCGGATGACGATGGCGAACCAGATGTTCGGGGCAAAGGCCAGCGCCCCGTAGCAGAGGCAGTTGGCCGCCACGGTCGAGACCAGGATCGGCTTGCGTCCCAGGCGGTCCGACAGTTTGCCCCAGAACGGTTCGCCGAAGAAGGAGCCGACCGAATAGGCCGAGAAGACCAGGCCGATCTGCCAGGGCGCGGCGTGGAAGGAGGCGGCATAGAAGGGCAGGAACGGCACGATCACGCCGAAGCCCATCATGTTGATGAACATCACCGACAAGAGGGTATAGAGCGCGGCGGAAGAGGCCCGCCCGCCCGAAGCATCCGTCTCGGCGGTCATGCCGGGGCAGATAGGCCGCGTCGAGCTTCGCCACAAGTCATGCACGCCCAATCAGGGCGCCTGAGCGGTTGGCGTGACTTTGGCGCATCAGCCGGAGGGGTTGTTCTTCTCCCGCAGGCAGACTTGCGCGTTAGCGCGGCGCCAGGATCATGATCATCTGGCGGCCTTCCATGCGCGGCTCGTATTCGACCTTGGCCACCGGTTCGAAATCGTTGCGGACCTGGAGCAGCAGCTTCATGCCGAGCTCGGGGTGGCGCATCTCGCCGCCGCGGAACCGCAAGGTCACCTTGACCTTGTCGCCCTCCTCGAAGAAGCGGTGCATGGCGCGGGCCTTCACATCGTAGTCGTGGGTGTCGATGTTGGGGCGAAGCTTGATTTCCTTGATCTCGACCAGCTTCTGGCGCTTGCGCGCGGCGCCCTTCTTCTTCTGCTCCTCGAACTTGTACTTGCCATAGTCCAGGATCTTGCAGACTGGCGGATCGGAATTGGGAGAGACTTCGACGAGATCCAGCCCGGCCTCTTCGGCCGCTTCGAGGGCTGACGATGTCGGCATGACCCCCTGTTTTTCGCCGTGCTCATCGATCAGGAGCACGCGGGGAACGCGAATGTCTTCATTGATGCGTTGACCGTCCTTGGACGGGGCCGCTGGCATGGGGCGACGAATAGGCAAACTCTCCTGGGGCCGTTGATGGTTGGCGCGACCCGGCG
>DASYAQ010000173.1:0-5195 GCA_036501225.1 Caulobacteraceae bacterium
GCGGGCGTTCGGGAAGGTCGGCTCCCACCTGCCGTCGACCAGCATGGTGTTCCAGCCGACATGGTCGACATGCAGGTGGGTGCAGAGCACGACGTCGATGCTTTCGCGCGAAAAACCGGCCGCCTCGAAATCCTTCAGGAAGCTGGTCTGCAAATGGCTCCAGGGCTGGATATGGCGCGGCTTGTCGTTGCCGATGCAGGTATCGACGATGATACGTTTGGTCGGCGTCTCCACCACCAGGGCGTGGATGCTCATGATCAGCCGGCCCTCGGCGTCCGCGAAATGTGGCGACAGCCAGGGAATGGCCCTGATCGCCTCGAGCGTCGCTGAGTCGATCAGGAACGGGCCGGCGCTGATCAGCGGGATTTCGACGATGCGGGTCACCCGCACGTCGCCGATGGTCCAGGTCAGGTTCACGCCCGTTGCTCCGTGCTAGAGATCAGCCCATGGCCGGCGAATGCTGTAGCACGCCCAGGAGCTGGATGCGGAAGATCAGCAGGCTGTTGGGCGGGATGGCGTCGGGGCCGTGCGCGCCATAGCCGAGGGCGGGCGGCACATAGAGGATCCACTCGTCGCCGGGCCGCATCATCGGCAGGGCCTCCAGCCAGCCGGGAATCAGCCCGGCCAGCGGCAGGTCGGCCGGCTCGCCGCGGGCGAAGGAGGAATCGAACACCTTGCCGTCCAGGAACTTGCCTTCGTAATTGACCTTCAGCTCGTCGCCGGGACCTGGATGCGAACCGCTGACCGGGCCTGACCGGACCACCTTGTATTCCAGCCCCGAGGGCAGGGTGATCACGCCCGGCTGCTTGCCGTTGGCGGCCAGAAAGCCTTGCGCCGCCTTCAGATTGTCCCCGGCCTGGTCGCCGGAGTGACAGGCGCCGACGCCCAGGCCAAGGACGAGCGCGACCGCGAGAGCCAGGGCGCGCATCAGAGCGGCCTCGGCGGATAGCCGGCGTCGCGCAACGCCTCGATCACCTCGGCGGTATGCCGCGCGTCCCTGGTCTCGATCATGATGTCGAACTCCGCCCCCTTGGCCGGCACGTCCAGCGCCAGCCGGTTATGCGCCACCTCGACGATATTGGCGCCCCTGCCGCCGATGATGGCCGAAACACTGGCCAGCAGGCCAGGCCGGTCGTCGGCGATGATCTTCAGCGACACCAGCCGCTGGTCGCGCACCAGTTCGCGGGTGAGCACCGAGGCCAGCAGGCGCGGGTCGATATTGCCGCCGGTCAGGATCAGCCCGACCTTGCGGCCGCGAAACCGCGCCGGATGTTCGATCAGCGCCGCCAGCGAGGCCGCGCCGGCGCCCTCGCAGACCGTCTTCTCGACGTTGCAATAGAGCGCGATGGCGTGCTCCAGCGACGGCTCGTCCACCAGCAGCACCTCGTCGATCAGCGGGCGCACGATGGCATAGGTGAGGTCGCCCACCTGTTTGACCTGGATGCCCTCGGCGATGGTCTGGCCGTTGGGAACCGAGACCTGGCCGTTCATGCGGGCGGTGAAGGACGGGAGACTCGCCGGCTCGACGCCGATGATGCTGATATCCGGCTTGATGGACTTGGCCGCCGTCGCCACGCCGGCGATCAGGCCGCCACCGCCGATGGCCACCGGGATCACCTCGAGGTCGGGCGCGTCTTCCAGCATCTCCAGCGCGATGGTGCCCTGGCCGGCCATGACGTCGACGTCGTTGAACGGGTGCACGAAGATCAGCTCGCGCGCTTCGCACAGCGTCTCGGCGTGAGCCGCGGCCTCCTCGTAGGTGTCGCCCTCCAGCACAACCTCGGCCCCGAAGGCGCGGGTCTGCTGCACCTTCACGAACGGTGTGGCGAGCGGCATGACGATGGTGACCGGCACGCCCAGCTTCTGGCCGTGATAGGCCAGCCCCTGGCTGTGGTTGCCGGCCGAGGCCGCGATCACGCCGCGACTGCGGTCGTTGATCTGCAACAGCTTGTTCAGCGCGCCGCGCTCCTTGAACGAGGCGGTGAACTGCAGGTTCTCGAACTTCACCCACACCTCGGCGCCGGTAATCTGCGACAGCGTCTTGGAATGACGGCAGGGCGTGCGTTCGATGTGGCCCTTCAGCCGCTCGGCGGCGGCCTCGATCTGGGCGAAGGCGAGGGTCATGAGAGTTTTACTGGGGCTTGGGGTGCGGAAAAGCGGCGCAACCTAGCGACGGCTTGGCTTCACCGCAATCCACGCCAGAGGTCGAGCCGGCGCATGGCCTTGGCCGGCAGCAACGAGACCTGCGGCCAGGGCAGGCGCTCAGCCGCGGCGCGCACGCCATACTGGGCGCCGCGCACCAGGCTGGCCGCCCCGGGCCGGCCGACAAAGCCGTGCGCCACCGGGCGATGCTGATTGGACAGCTGCTGCTTGAAGCGATAGTCGCCGGCGCCCAGGTCGAGCGCGGCGAAGGGGGTGTCGTCCATCCAGCGCAGAATCTCCTGGAACAGAATCAGGCCCGGCGAATAGCGCTCGAACTGCTCGTCGTGGGCGATGATCCAGGCGTGCAGGGTGCGCGCGCCGCGCAGATGGAACTGGATTGCGGCCAACTGGTCGCCGATGTGCAGGGAAAACAGCGCCCCGCCGAAATCGCCGCCGTCCATGGCGTGCAGCTCGCGCAACAGATCGACCGTCCAGGGCGCGTCGAAGATCACCGTCTGGCCGGTGGCCAGATACTGTCTGCGCTTCCAGTCGAGCAGGGTGTCGAAGGCCGCGCCGCAGGTCGCCAGCGCCTGGAAGCGGACCGGCCCGACTTCGCGCTCGACCTTGCGGCGGCGCTTGTCGATGTCCTTCAAGACACCCGAGCCGGCGTCGCGCCGCTGGGCTTCATACGAGCCATAGCCGCCGGTGACGTCGATCACATAGGAGGTGACCGCGCCCCGCGCATGGCCGGCGAAGGCGGGCTGGTCGGCCAGCATGTGGGAGAAGTCGAGCCGCTGGACGCCGAGCGCCTCGACCAGCCGCCTGGGCTCGACGCGCACGTCGGGGCGGGCGACCAAGCCCTGGTAGTCGCACATCGGCGCGCCCACCGGCATGGCCACCGCGCCGATGACGCGGGCGGGCAGAAAGCCGACGGCCTTTGCGCCCTCGCGCAGCACCGCGACCTGGATCGCGCCGCGCCGGCCGGCCTGGGCCCGCTCGACGGCTTGCGCCCAGGCGGGCGACAGGAAGGGGGAATCCAATGCGGGATCGGCGGCCTGGATGGCCCGCCAGGCCTCGATGTCGGCATCGCTGAGCGCGTTCGGGCGAACGACATCGATCGGCAAGGCGCGCTCCCGTTCCGTCATGAGGCGCCGACCCTAGCCGTCCGAGCGTTTCCGCAAGGTTTAGGCACAGGTCGCGGCGACAGGCTTAAGCGGCTGCAATCCTCATGCCGATGCGAGCGGCAGGGCGCGCAGGCGCCGCAGGGGCGAAGCGATCGTCCAGATCAGCCCGACCAGGATGCCGGCGGCGGCGACAAAAAGCATCGCGCGTATGCCGAACGGTCCGGCCAGCAGTCCGCCGGCGACGGCGCCGACGATCGCGGCGGCCCCACCGGCCGCCCGCATCGCCGCGCCCACCCGGCCAAGCAGATGGCCTGCGAACAGCGACTGCTGCAGGCTCTTGATCCCGATCAGCATGGCGACGCCGAAACTGTCGCCGAGCAGTTGGGCGGCGATCATCATGGCGATGGCCAGGGCCTTGGGGCCGCCGGCGAAAGGGATCAGCAAGGCGCTCGCCGCCGAGACCACCGCGGCGAGGATGATCGCCGGCCCGAACCCCGCCCACCGGGTCAGGGCGGGAAAGAGCAGCGCCCCGCCCAGCGCGCCCACGCCGCCCATGGCGATGGTCACCCCGAGCAGGGCCGGCGAGAAGCCCAGCGTGCGGATGGCGAAGATCACATAGAGGGTCTGGAAGAAGGCGCCGAACAGGGCCTGGACCAGGCTGGTGATGAACAGCGGCCGCACCAGCGGCTCGCTCATCACCGCGGCGAATCCGACGGCGAGATCGGCGGCCAGCGACGGGCGGGTCTCCGACGGCGGCAGTCTGGGCTCTGGCGTGCGGATGCCGGCGAGGAAGAGGGCCGAGACCAGATAGGTCACCGCGTTCACCGCAATGGCCACCGGCGCGGTCAAAGCCTGGACCAGGATGCCGGCCAGCGCCGGGCCGCCCATCTCGGCCACCGACTCGGTGACGCCGAGCTTGGCGTTGGCCTCGACCAGCAGGCCGCGGTCGATCAGGCCCGGCAGATAAGCGTGGTCGGCGATGTCGAACAGCACACTGGCCGCGCCGACCACAAACGCCGCGACATAGAGCTGTCCCATCGAGAGCCAATGCAGAAAGGCGGCCAGCGGCACGCTGGCCAGCACCACGGCCCGCGCCAGGTCGGCGCCGATCAGGATGATGCGCCGCCGCGAGCGGTCGACCAGCCCGCCGGCGGTCAGACCGACGATCAGGCCGGGCCCAAGCGTCAGCGCCGCCAGCAGGCCAAGCTGGGCCGGCGTGGCGCGGATGGTCAGCACCGCGGCCAGCGGCAAGCCCTCGCGCGTGATCCGGGCGCCGAAGTCCGACACGCTCTGCGCGGCCCAGAGTTTGAGAAAATCGCCGTGCCGCCATAGCGGGCCGCTCGGCCAAGGCTTGAACTGCACGGTCATTCCCCCCGCCGGGGTTGTTTCGCCTTCCAGGCCTGGACGCAAGGACAGCGGCCTTGACGAATCCATAAGCACGTACTTATGTGATGTCCATGACCGCCGAAGCCGAACTCTTCCGCACCCTGGCCGACCCGACCCGACGGGCGGTGTTCGAGCGCCTGGGCGAGGGCGAGATGACCGTCTCGGACCTGCGCAGCGGCTTTTCCGTGTCGCAGCCGGCGATCTCGCAGCACCTGGCGGCGCTGAAGGCCGCCGGCCTGGTCAGCGAGCGACGCGCCGGCCGCAACGCCTATTATCGCCTCAGGCCCGAGGGCCTGACGCCCCTGGCCGGCTGGGTCGACCGCTACCGCACCTTCTGGCCGGAGCGGATCGGCAAACTGAAAGAGCTTCTGAAGGACATGGACCAATGAGCACCGAGGACCGGGTCGACAGCGAAACCGTCATCGTCGATTGCGACCTGGACGAACCGCCGGAAAAGGTCTGGCGCGCGCTCACCGTGCCCGAACTGATGGCCGCCTGGCTGGCCGAGGGCGACATCAAACCGCAAGTCGGTCATCGCTTCGA
>DASYAQ010000174.1:0-3371 GCA_036501225.1 Caulobacteraceae bacterium
TCGGCCATGGTCTCGGTGGCGCGCGGCTCGACGCTGGGGCGAAGCGCGCCCAGCACCGACATATCGGCGTGATAGGCGTCGAGATAGCGCCGCGTGATCACGTCGATCGGCACGCCCTCGTCGATGGCCTTCTGGTTGATCCTGTCGTCGACGTCGGTGACGTTGGCGGCATAGATCACCTGCTCGGGGCCGTATTCCCGGCGCAGCAGCCGATAAAGCAGATCGAACACCACCACCGGCCGCGCATTGCCGATATGGGCGTAATTATAGACCGTCGGGCCGCAGACATACATGGTCACCCGCTTGGGATCGCGGGGGATGAACGGGCGCTTTTCCCGCGTCATTGTGTCGTACAGAACGAGATTCATCACAGCCTTTGGTCAGGAAACAGTTGTCGGAACTGGGGCGGCTCCCATATAGCTTTACGTCTCGCGGGAGACCATGGGCGCCGCAACAGCCGGCTTAACCCTAATTATCCCGCCGATGTGAAAGGGTGGCACGCGTCATTTCCGGAACCTTCGTTCCGGCGCAACTCAGCCCTGGGATCTTCGAAATCAATGGACGCCTTGGCTAAGGACCGAAACCTGATCGGTGTGAGCGAACTTGACCTGCAACCGGTGCAAAAGCCCTCACGCGATGAGGCCATGGAGGCCGTGCGCACCCTTATCGCCTGGGCCGGCGACGATCCGCGCCGCGAGGGCCTGGTCGATACCCCCAAGCGGGTGATCGAGGCCTTCGGCGAATGGTTCGAAGGCTACAGCCAGGATCCGAGCAAGGAGCTGGAGCGCATCTTCGAGGACGTGCAAGGCTATGACGACATCGTCATGCTGCGCGACATCGAGGTGGAGAGCCACTGCGAGCACCACATGGCGCCCTTCCTGGGCAAGGCCTACGTCGCCTACATGCCGACCAACAAGGTGGTCGGCATCTCCAAGCTGGCGCGGGTGGTGGAGATCTTCTCGCGCCGCCTGCAGACCCAGGAGACCCTGACCCAGCAGATCGCCGACGCCATCACCGACAATCTGAAGCCCGCCGGGGTCGCGGTGCTGATCGACGCCAAGCACGAGTGCATGACCACCCGCGGCGTGCACCACCGCCACGTCTCGACCCTGACCACCCAGTTCACCGGCGTGTTCAAGACCGACCGCGCCCTGCAGGACCGCTTCATCACCTTCTGCAACCGGCCCTGAGCGCCATTACTTCTCCCGGAGGGAGAAGAAGGGGCCCGCAACGCGCAGCGTTGTGGGAGGATGAGGGGTTACGAGCTATCAAGGCAGGCGCTCTGGCGGCGGTGATCGGAGGGCGCTTGTATCGGATAGCCCGTAACCCCTCACCCTCCCGCTGCCCTTCGGCGCGGGCCCCTCCCTCTTCCTCTGGGAGAGGTTTTTAGACCAGGAGCCGCCCATGTTCGCCAAGCCCGGCAATAAGGAATCGCTCGAGCACGGCAAGACGCTGACGCCGAACTTCGACGCCAACGGCCTGATCGCGGCCATCGCCCAGCACGCCGAGACCGGCGAGGTGCTGATGATCGGCTGGATGAACGCCGACGCCCTGCACCTGACGCTGGAGGTCGGCGAGGCGCACTATTTCAGCCGCTCGCGCCAGGAGATCTGGCGTAAGGGCGAGACCAGCGGCCAGGTGCAGGTGATCACCGAGTTGCGCGTCGACTGCGACCAGGACGCCATCCTGATGAAGGTGATGCCGGAGGGCGACGGCGGCGCCTGCCACACCGGATTCCGCTCCTGCTTCTACCGGGTGTTCGAGAACGGCAAGCTGGTCGAGCGGCCTTGAACGAGCCTGAGGATGATGCGGACGAGGCGCTGGCCGAGACGGCGCTGGTCATCAGCCTCGGCGAAGAGGACGCCGGCGGGCGTCTGGACAAGGCGCTGGCCGCCGCGCGCCCCGACCTCTCCCGCGCCCGCCTGCAGGCCCTGATCGCCGCTGGCGCGCTCAGCCGCGAGGGTTCGGTGGTCGACGACGTCTCGGCCAAGGCGCTGGCGGGCGAGTATCTGCTGATCGTGCCGCCGCCGACCCCGGCCCTGCCGGCGGCCGAGGCCATTCCGCTCGTGGTGCTGTTCGAGGACGCCCACCTGATCGTCATCGACAAGCCGGCCGGCATGACCGCGCACCCGGCGCCCGGCACGCCGGACGGCACCCTGGTCAACGCGCTGCTGCACCATTGCGGCGCCAGCCTCTCCGGCATCGGCGGCGTGGCGCGGCCGGGCATCGTGCACCGGCTGGACAAGGACACCTCCGGCGTCATGGTCGCCGCCAAGACCGACGCGGCGCACCGCGGGCTCTCGGCCCTGTTCGCCGCCCACGATATCGAGCGCGCCTATATCGCGCTGACCCGGGGCGCGCCGGCCGCCTGGGCCGGGACGCTGACCACCCGCCTCGGCCGCTCGCCGCGCGACCGCAAGAAGATGGCGGTGCTGCGCGCCGGCGGCCGCGAGGCGGTGACCCATTATCGGGTCCGGTCGGTGTTCGGGTCAGGCGAGCGGGTGCTGGCCGCGCGGGTGTCCTGTACGCTGGAGACCGGCCGCACCCACCAGATTCGCGTCCACCTGGCCTCGCTGGGCGCGCCGGTGCTCGGCGACCTGGTCTATGGCTCGGCCGCGCCGGCGCTCGCCGTCCGCGCCGCCATGGAAACCGCCGGGCTCAAGCGCCAGGCCCTGCACGCCGCCGTGCTGGGCTTTCGCCACCCGATCACCGGCGAAGGCTTGCGGTTCGAGACCGCGCCGCCGGCCGACATGGTTGAGCTGGAGGCGGCTTTGCGCGAGACTCTGGACGAAAATTCGGCTCGGCTTTAATTTTAACGCTGTTTAGACTTACACACGCCGCAACGCATCCCTATCTAGCGTGGTTGATTGGGGAGCGTGGCGCGCGCGTGCGCGCCGGACCGTCCGAGAAAGAGGGGAATTGCAATGGCCGCCAGCTATTCACTTGCCGTGATGACGCCCGAAGGGGGCCTCTCGCGCTACCTGACCGAAATCCGCAAATTCCCCATGCTCACCCGGGACGAGGAGTTCATGCTGGCCAAGGCCTGGCGTGAGCACGAGGACCCGGAAGCCGCGCACCGGCTGGTCACCTCGCACCTGCGCCTGGTGGCCAAGATCGCCATGGGCTACCGCGGCTACGGCCTGCCGATCGGCGAGGTGATCTCCGAGGGCAATGTCGGCCTGATGCAGGCGGTGAAGAAGTTCGAGCCCGACAAGGGCTTCCGCCTGGCCACCTACGCCATGTGGTGGATCCGCGCCTCGATCCAGGAATACATCCTGCGCTCCTGGTCGCTGGTGAAGATGGGCACGACCGCGGCGCAGAAGAAGCTGTTCTTCAACCTGCGCAAGGCCAAGAGCGAGATCTCGGCCTTC
>DASYAQ010000175.1:0-2770 GCA_036501225.1 Caulobacteraceae bacterium
GCGATCAGGCCGCTGATCAGAATGATCGCGTGCAGGGCCGCCGATCCGGCCATGGCCGGATAGCGATCTGACCGCACACGGGCCACCCTAGGGCGCGCCCTCGACAGCCGGGCCGCCCGCCGGTCCGCCCGCTGGCCCATCGGTTGGCTTGTCCAGGCCCGAGGACGGACCGCCGGTGTCGGTCAGCAGTCCGATGGAGCTGAAGCCCGACTGCGACAGGCTGGCCATGACCTGGGCCACCACCGCATAGGGCGCCCGGCCGTCGGCGCGGACATAGACCGGCTTGTCGAAGCCGGAATCGGCCATCGCCCTCATCTTCGGCGCCAGTTCGGCGAACGGAATCTGCACCGCCTGGACGAAGATCGCCCCGTCGGCGCGGATCGAGATGGTCAGCGGCTCCTTCTGGTCGCTGATCGACCCGGCTTCGGTCTTCGGCAGTTGCAGCGGTACGCCGGCCGTAAGCAGCGGCGCGGAGATCATGAAGATGATCAGCAGCACCAGCATGACGTCGACCAGCGGGGTGACGTTGATCTCCGACAGCGCCCGGCGGCTGCGGCCGCGGCGGCGGCCACGGCGAAGGTTGGAGGAATCGAGCGAGAGCGCCATGGCCGGCTAGACCCTTTCCGGCTCAGATGGAGCCATCTGAACCGGATAAAAAGCGTCTGCACTCTTGGGGTTAGAGCATGTCCGGGCGGCGAAACCGCCAACACTTTCGCCTGACATGCTCTAGCCCTTGATCCGCTCGGCCAGGCGGCGCGACACCGCCGCCGACAGCTCGTCGGCGAAGCCTTCCAGCCGGCTGGTGAACTTGCCGGCGTCGGTGGAGAACTTGTTGTAGGCGATATAGGCGGGAATGGCGGCGGCCAGGCCGACGGCGGTGGCGAACAGGGCCTCGGCGATCGAGGGCGCGACCACCGCCAGGTTGGTGTTCTTCTCCACCGCAATGGCCTGGAAGGCGTGCATGATGCCCCAGACCGTGCCGAACAGGCCGATGAAGGGCGACGAGGTGGCGACGATGGCCAGCGAGCCCAGCCCGTCCTCCACCCGCGCGCTCTCGCGGGCGATGATCGAATCCAGCGCCCGGTCTATGCGTTGCAGCAGCAGCGCCGTGGCCGTATCGCCGCCCTTGCCCTTGTCCTCGCGCCAGTCGCGCAGCGCCGCCTGCAGCATGCGCGGCAGGGCGTGGCGCGGATCGGCGCCGGCCTGCGCGGCGACCTCTTCCAGCGGGCGGCCGGACGCGATCTCGCGCTCGAAGGCGTCGGCTTCGCGATTGAGCGCCGTGAAACGCACCAGCTTGTCGATGATCACCGTCCACGACCAGAGCGAGGCGAGCAGCAGGCCGACCAGCACCAGCTTCACGATCCAATCGGCGCGCAGGAAGGTGGCGAGGATGGAAAAGCTCTCGGGGGTGAGCGCGCTTTGGGCGTCCATGCGAGGGGTCTCGGGCTCCGATTCTCAAGCTCGCCCAGTTGACGAGCCAGGGTGGTGAAACTATGGCGCGGCGGCCGAAAACCAGGGCCGCACCGCCTCGATGACCTCGCTCGGCGGCCGGCGCGCACGGCCCTGGCCGTCGATGCAGACCACCTCGACCGCCGCCGAGGCGACCAGCGTCTCGTCGCGCAGAATCCGCTGGGCGATGTTGAGGCGAACGCCACGCGTGCTCTCGAACAGGGTGCGCACCTCGAGCGCGTCATCGATGCGCGCGGCGGAGCGGAATTCGATGGCGATCTTGGTCACCGCGAAGGCCGCCGGATCGTCCAGCAGGAGCAGGCTGGCATGGCTGACCCCGGCCAGCCTGAGGAAGTCCGACCGGCCGCGCTCGAAATAGCGCACGTAGTTGGCGTGATAGACCACGCCGGTCAGGTCAGTGTCCTCGTAATAGACCCGCACCGGCAAGACGTGCTCCCGGCCCTCGAAGACGCCCGCGGTTGGGAGGTTGGCGGTCACGCGGCCAACCTTAGCGAGGCGGCAACCAACTTGGCGGGCCAACCAAAGGCGGCCCTTCTCCCCTCGCGGGAGAAGGTGCCCCTGCGAAGGCAGGGGCGGATGAGGGGCCGCGCCGGCCGTTGGCAAGTGGGGGCTCTGGATCCTGTGGAGAACTCCGCGCGGCCCCTCATCCGACCGGTCTCCGACCGGCCACCTTCTCCCGCGAGGGGAGAAGGATTCCGTTGTGCGACCCACCCCCCATCAGACCTCGTCCTCGAACAGGCCGGGCTGGGCGGTGGGCGAGCGGGCCGGGACGGTCAGGCCGAGGTGGGCATAGGCCTTGGCGCAGGCCATGCGGCCGCGCGGGGTGCGCTGGATGAAGCCCTGTTGCAGCAAAAACGGTTCGACCACGTCCTCGACCGCATCGCGCGCCTCGGCGATGGCGTAGGCCAGGGTCTCGACCCCGGCCGGGCCGCCGCCGTAGTTCTCGATCAGCGCGCTCAGATAGCGCCGGTCGAGGCTGTCCAGCCCCGCCTCGTCGACCTCCAACCGGGCCAGCGCCCGGGCGGCGCAGGCGCGGTCGATCTTCGCCGCCCCCTCGGCCCCGGCGAAGTCGCGCACGCGGCGCAGCAGCCGGCCGGCCACCCGCGGCGTGCCGCGGGCGCGGGCGGCGATCTCGGCGGCGCCGTCCTCGGTGAGGGCAACGCCCAGCTTGCGCGCCGCCTGGGTCAGGACCCGCTTCAGCTCCTCCGGGGTGTAGAATTCCAGCCGGAGCGGGATGCCGAAGCGGTCGCGCAACGGGGTCGCCAGCAGCCCCGCCCGCGTCGTGGCCGCGACCAGGGTG
>DASYAQ010000176.1:0-8277 GCA_036501225.1 Caulobacteraceae bacterium
ATGGTCCTCGGCCAGCAGCACCCTTGGAGCGTTCAGGCCCTCGGGTCCGACGATCGCCGAGGCCGCCGCGAGCGGCGCCGGGCTCTCGCCGCGAGCCCGCGGCAGGTCGAGGGTCAGGGTGAAGGTCGCGCCCTGGCCGGGTTGCGAGACCGCTTCCAGCGTCCCGCCCATGGCTTCGGCGATCGAGCGCGATATCGCCAGGCCAAGGCCCGTGCCGCCAAAGCGGCGGGTGATCGAGCCGTCGGCCTGTTCGAAGCGCTTGAACAGCTTCGCGCCGACGGCGGCATCGAAGCCGATGCCGGTGTCGCGCACGATCAGGCGCAGGCTGACGCTCTCGATCGACCGCGTGGCCTCGACCTGCAGGCTGACCTTGCCGGCGTCGGTGAACTTCACCGCGTTGGACAGCAGGTTGGAGACGATCTGGCGCAGACGCACCGCATCGCCACACACCATGGCTTCGGCGGTCGGCGCAATCGAGGTTTCGAGGGCCAGGCCCTTCTCGGCCGCCTTGGGCTCGAACAGGGCGACGACGTTGCGCAGGGCGGCGGCCAGGTCGAAAGGCTCATTGGACAGTTCAAACCGGCCCGCCTCGATGCGGGCGGTGTCCAGCACGTCGCCGAGCAGGCTGTCCAGCACACCGGCGGAATTCTCGATCAGTCCGACCATGTCCCGCTGATCCGGCGCGAGCGGGGTCCTGGCTAACGCGCCGGCTATGCCCAAGACGCCATTGAGCGGGGTGCGGATCTCGTGGCTCATATTGGCGAGGAATTCGCTCTTGGCGCGGTTGGCCGCCTCGGCGGCGCTCAGCGCATTGGCCATGGCCCGCTCGGCGCGTTTTTCGCGATCGACGTTCCTGGCCACCCCGACGATGCGTTCGATATCGCCGTTGCCGGCGCGGATCGCCTCGGCGGCGACGGCGACCCAGACATGCGGCCCGTCGGGCTGCATCATCCGAACGACGATCCGGAACGGCGCTCCTGCCTCCATATGCCTGGACCAGGCGTCGCCGACGATCGGGCGATCCACCGGATGAACGGAGTTCCAGATGGCGCCCGCGGTCCGCAAGATGTCGGGCTTGGCATCGCCATAGATCGAGGCGACGGCGTCGGCCCCCAGGTCTTTACCGCGGAAGTCGATCTCCCAGACGCTGAGGTCGGCCATCTCATTGGCCAGCCGCAGCCGATGCTCGGAGCGCTCGGTCCTTTCCAGCGCCTCGACCATGTCGGTGATTTCCTGGATCATCACCAGAAGGCCGCCGATCTCGCCCTTGGCGTCGCGCCAGGGGGTGATTTCCCACCTTATCCATCGGGCCACCCCGTCGGGGCTGACGAAGCGCGCGCGGCTCATATGGGCGCCGAGACCCTGCAGGGCGCGATCGCGGATCACCGTCCAGGCCTCGCGCGCCGCGGGCGTGATGTCGGAGATCGGCCGGCCGACGACCTCGCCTTCGACCCAGCTCGACGCCCGTTGGCGCCAGCGCGCGCTGGCGCGAACGATGTTGAGATCCCGGTCGGTCATGGCCAGGGCCACCGGCGCGGTCTCGATGATCGCCGCCAGGTTCTGGGTCGCCGCGCGGGCCTCGACGTCGCGCTCGACGACGATGCTCAGCGCGCGGCGGCGGTCCCAGTCGTCGGCGACCAGGGCGGCGAAGTCACCGAGCCGTTCGGCCAGGAAGGCGTCATAGGCCCGCGGCTCGCGGTCGATGGCGGAAAGCGCGCCGATGCATCGTCCGTTCGACAGCCGGATAGGCGCGCCGGCATAGAAGCGGAAATGATAGGGGTCGGCCACGAAGGGATTGGCCCGGTACCGGTCGTCCTTGGTGGCGTCTTCGACCCAGAGCAGGCCGCCATGCTCGATCACCGCATCGGCCAGGGCGTGTTCGCGGGCCACCACGGGCATGGTCTGGTCGCTGACCCCGGCGATCCACAGCGTGTCGGCCTGCACCAGGCTGATGTGCACTATCGGCGTGTGGGTCAGGCACTGGACCAGCCGCGCGATGCGCTCGAAACCAGGCCGTGCCGCTTCCAGGTCGAGCGCATTGATCTCGGCGAGCCGCTCGCGCTCTTCGGTTGGAAACTGACCTTCGGACATGGCGATTGGCTCGCAGACTCAACACTTTGAGCCCAGGCTTAGGCGCCGCGGATTAAATTTCTGTGCGCAGCTTCACCATATTCTACAACCGGAGCGGAAAATCAGCTCTCGGTGGCCGTCAGCAACAGTTCCAGCGCCGCGGCAGCGAAGGCGAACATGTTGGCGCCGCGGTCGCCGTCACCGGTCTCCAGCGTCAGCGCGTGCTCGAACGGGCCCGAGACGGCCAGGCAGCTGTGGCCGGCGGCGTCGCCATAGCCGTTGCCGGTCGGACCGGCCGCGCCGGTTTCCGACAGGCCCCAGGTCGCGGCGAACTGTTCGCGCACGCTCCGCGCCAGCAACAGAGCGTAGGGCTCGCTGGCCGAGCGCATGCCGGCGACCGCCTCGCGCGGAAGGTCCAGAAGCCGCATCCGCGCCCGGCCGGTATAGACCACCGCGCCACCCAGGAAATAGGCCGACGCTCCCGGAACCGCGAGCAGCGCCGCCGATATCAGGCCGCCGGAGGATGACTCGGCCACCGCGACCGTTTGTTGCGAGGCTTTCAACCGCTCGGCCAGGCGTCCGGCCAAGGCGGTCAAGGTTTCGAAATCGCTCAACGCGCGTCTCCCCCGTTAATTCGCCGTAAGACTTGCACTTGGCGCTTTTCGTCCAGCCACAATATTGCCAACCAACAGAGGCTAAACCGAAATGGCTTATGCCATGTCGGCCGGTTCCCCGGCCAGTGGCCTTAAGGATTCGCATGCAGCCCCGCCAGGACGAAGCCGTCGAGCACTACCCCAGCCGCGGCGAGAAGCTCGCCGACGGCCTGGTGCATGCGCTGGGCCTGTCGGCGGCGGCGGCCGGCGGCGTCGTGCTGATCGTGCTCTGCGTCGTGACCGGCGGCGGCGCCGGTCTGGCGGCGGCCACCGGCCTCTATTCGCTCTGCCTGATCACCATGCTGGCCTGTTCGACGGCCTATAACCTGACCAGGCCCACGCGGGCTCGGCCCTTCCTGCGCCGACTGGACGAGGCGGCGATCTTCCTGATGATCGCCGGCTCCTACACCCCCTTCACCACCCAGCGGATGGATCAGGCCTGGGCGATCAGCATGACCACCCTGGTCTGGGTCCTGGCGCTGGCGGGCGTGGCCGGCAAGCTCCTGACCTCGCGCCTGCCCGACTGGGTCTGGACCGCCGGCTATGTCGCTTTCGGCTGGGTCGCCTTGATCGCGCTGCGTCCGCTGATCCAGGGCGTGCCGGTCGTGGCGCTCGTGCTGCTGATCGCTGGCGGCCTGATCTATACGACCGGCGCCCTGATCTTCCACAGCCGCCTGCCCTACCGCCGCGCCATCTGGCACGGCTTCGTGGTCACCGCCGCCGGCGCCCACTACGCCGCCATCTGCGCCGGCGTGGTGTTCGCCAGCGCATTGAAAATTCAGTAACCGAGGGTCACCCCTCCGCTCATCCCCGCGAAAGCGGGAACCCAGGCGTTTTGCCCTGAGCCGGGCGCGTGGCGGATGTGCTGAAGATTGACCACCAAGCACACCAGGCACACCAAGAAGAGAAACGGTTAGTGCTGACCCTTGGTGTGCTTGGTGTGCTTGGTGTCAAAAAACCTGGCTCCCCGCCTATGCGGGGATGAGCGGAGTTAGTAGGCCCGGCCGACCAGGATTTCCTCCACGCCCCGTTTGCCGGTGAAGAGGCAGGGGGCGAAGGTTTCGGGTTGGACCATGGGGGCGTTGCGGATGGTCAGGCGCAGGGTCTTCAACCGTCGGGTGACCTCTTCCAGCGCCTCGCCGGTCGGCTTGCACCAGGCGCAGCGAACCCAGCCCTTGAAGCTGACATTGGCGTCCTCGTCCTCGGCGGCCGGGCCGAAATGGGCGGCGAGCTGGTCGAAGGTCGCGATGTCGTCGCGAATGTTGTCGTCCAGCCGCGCCTTGGCCTCGTCGAACATGCCCTGCTGGATCGCCGCCAGGCGCGCCGGGACCTCGGCGATGAAGGCGGCGCGCGCCTCGGCCGCCGAGGCGACCCTTTCGCCGGCCCAGAGCCGGTCGCGGCGCAGGAAGGTGACCTGGCCGCCAGCGGCGTCGCGCGGGCCGACCTCGACGATCAGCGGTGCGCCGCGGCGCACCCAGTCCCAGCGCTTCTCGCCAGAGCGTCCGGGCTTGCGGTCGACCAGCACGCGGACGGGGCCCCTGAACGCGGTCAGCTCGCCGAGTTCCATCGCCAGGGCGTCGGCATAGGCCAGCACCGCCTCGTCCTCGGGCTTGTCGCGCAGGATCGGCACGATGACCACCTGGCGCGGTGCGACCGCCGGCGGCAGGCGCAGGCCGTCGTCGTCGCCGTGGGTCATGATCACCCCGCCGATCAGCCGGGTGGAGACGCCCCAGCTGGTGGTATGGCAGAGGGTCAGTTCGCCGGTGTCGCTCTGGAAGCGGATGTTCTGGGCCTCGGCGAAGCTGGTGCCGAGATAGTGCGATGTGCCGGCCTGCAGCGCCCGGCCGTCCTGCATCATCGCTTCGATGGAATAGGTGGCGTCGGCGCCCGGGAAGCGTTCGTTCTCCGGCTTTTCGCCGGCGATCACCGGCATCGCCAGGGTGCGCTCGGAAAAATCGCGATAGAGCTCGAGGATCGACAAGGTCTCGGCCATAGCGTCGTCGCGGTCGGCGTGGGCGGTGTGGCCCTCCTGCCAGAGGAATTCCGAGGTGCGCAGGAAAAGCCGCGTGCGCATCTCCCAGCGCACGACATTGGCCCACTGGTTGATCAAGAGCGGCAGGTCGCGCCAGCTGCGCACCCAGCGGCTGAAGGCGTCGCCGATGATGGTCTCGGAGGTCGGGCGCACGATCAGCGGCTCCTCCAGCACGGCCTCGGGATCGGGCTGCAGCACCCCGTCGATCATCGCCAGCCGGTGGTGGGTGACCACCGCCATCTCCTTGGCGAAACCCTCGACGTGGGCGGCTTCCTTGGCGAAGAAGCTGAGCGGCACGAACAGCGGGAAATAGGCGTTCTGGTGGCCGGCGGCCTTGATGCGGCGGTCGAGTTCGGCCTGGATCAGTTCCCAGACGCCATAGCCCCAGGGCTTGATGATCATCGAGCCGCGAACCGGGCTGTTCTCGGCCAGGTCGGCCTCGCGCACGACGGCCTGATACCAGTCGGCGAAATTGGCCTCGCGCGTTGCGTTCAATCCACGTTGCATGGCGTCTCGTGAAGCAGGAATTGGCCGCCAAGGCCAGCCTTGCGCGCGATTTACGGGCTGTTCGCGCGGGCCGCTTGCCGCCATCATGCTGCCAATTCCAAGGGAGCGAGCGTCGTGCGGCGAACCGAGCGGCTTTTTCAGATCATCCAGATCCTGCGCCGCGCCTCGCGGCCGGTGACGGCCAGCGACGTCGCCGGCGAGCTGGAGACCTCGCTGCGCACCATCTATCGCGACATGGCCGAGCTGATCGCCCAGCGGGTGCCGATCCGCGGCGAGGCGGGCATCGGCTATGTGCTCGACCGCGGCTTCGACATGCCGCCGCTGATGCTGACCCCCGACGAGATCGAGGCGGCGGTGCTGGGCGCGCAATGGGTGGCGGGACGGGGCGATGCGGCTCTGGCCACCGCCGCGCGCGACCTGATCGCCAAGATCGGGGCGGTGATCCCCGAGCACCTGCGGCCGTTCCTGGTCGACTCCACGGTCAGCGCCTCGGGCGCGCCGCGCGCGCGTCCGGACACCATCGACCTGACCCAGCTGCGCGCCTGGATCCACAGTCAGCGCAAGGTGTCCCTGTGCTATCGCGACGAGGATGAGCGCCAGACCGAACGGGTCGTCTGGCCGATCGGCGTCGGCTATTACGAGGCGGCGCGCATCATCATCGCCTGGTGCGAACTCAGGCTCGACTTTCGCCATTTCCGCACCGATCGGGTGATCTCGGCCGAGTTTCTCGACCAGCGCTATCCGACCCGCCGCAACGTCCTGCGCACCGCCTGGCGCAAGCAGCTGGACGAGGCCGCGGACCGCCGCGCCGCCGGTTAATTGGGTTTCCCTTGGGTGACTTCCCCCGGTGATCGTGGAATAATCTGCGCCATAAGGGCGTCTAAGGGAGGATGGTGATGATCGCTCGCAGCCTGAGACCACTGCTTCTGACCGGCGTCATGATGATCGCGGGCCTGCCGGCCGCGGCGATCGCCTCCGGCGGCGGCATGGGCGGCAGTTCGATGGGCGCGGGCGCCGGGATGAGCCCGGGCGGCATGCCCAGCGCCACGACGCCGCAATACGATCCCTCCGTCGAGTATCAGAAGGGCCTGACCGATCTCCAGGCCGGCAAGTTCCGCGACGCGCAGGGCGACTTCGACCATGTGCTCGACAGCCTGCCGCACGACGCCGACACCCTGTTCTATTCGGGCATGTCCAAGGCCGGGCTCGGCGACCTCAAGGGCGCCCAGCGCATGTACGAACGGTCGCTGAAGGAGGATGCGAACCAGATCCCGGCCCGCCGCGAACTGGCCGTGACCCTGGCCAAGCTCGGCCAGGCCGACCAGGCCAAGGCCCAGCTCGACATCCTGCAGACCCGCGCCACCGCCTGCGGCGACACCTGCCCGCAATCCGCCGACCTGAAGGCGGCGGTGGCCACCGTGCAGGCCGCCATGGCGCCGAAAACCGCGGCCAACACCCGGCCGCCCAGCCTGTTGCTGGCCGATCCGGCGAGCGGCGACCGCGCCTATGTCCAGGCGGTGCGGCTGATCAACCAGGGCCGCTATGACGACGCGCTGGTGGCGCTGAAGGCGGCGCAACAGGTGTTCGGACCGCACCCCGACGTGCTCACCTACACCGGCTACACCTACCGCAAGCTGCATCAGTACGATAAAGCCGAGGCCTATTATCGCCAGGCCCTGGCCATCGCGCCGAACCATGTCGGGGCCACTGAATATTATGGCGAGCTGATGGTGGTGCGCGGCGACATGGCCGGCGCGCGCCGCATGCTGGCCAAGCTCGAGACCGTCTGCACTTTCGGTTGCGTGGAGACGGAGGACCTGCGTCGGTGGATCGACAAGGGCGGGCCGCCGCAGTCCTAGGGGCGGGCCTGGCGGCTGTCTTCACGCTCGCCGCCGGCAAGATCGACCTCGGCGTCATCCACGCCGCGCGCTGGCTGGCGCCGGGCGTCGATCGCGCGCGGGCCCTGGGCGCGCAGCCGACGGAATGCCTGACGCGTGCGAGCAATCCTAAGCTCGCCTACCAGATCGAGGTGGGCCGGGCGGCGTTCCGCACCCCGCTGACCCTGGGCGGCCAGGCGTCGCGGGCGGGGCTGGCCTGCGAGAGCTGCCATCGCGACGGGCGCGGCAATCCGGACTTCTTCTTCCCCGGCCTGTCCGGCGCGCCGGGAACGGCGGACGTGACCACCGCCCTGTTCAGCACCCACCGCGACGACGGCGTCGACAATCCCAAGCCGATCCCTGACCTGAGCGGCCCCAAGGCGCGGCTGAAGCTCTCCCAGGCGCCCGGCGACCCGGCGCTGGAAGGCTTCATCCACGGCATCGTCACCCAGGAGTTCGACGGCGCCGAGCCGCCGCCGGCGGTGATGTCGGGTCTGGCGGCCTATGTGCGGGCCCTGTCGCCGGGCGCCTGCCCGACGGCCGAGCGCGAACCCCTGCGCGCCGCGACCTATGTCGCCAACGCCCGACGCGCCGTGCAGACCGCCATTGCCGCGCTCGACCGGAAAGATCCCGCCACCGCCGCCTTTCTGACCGACGCCGCCCGCAGCCAGTTGGGCCTGGTCTATGAGCGTTACGACCAGCCCGGCGCGGACGCGGCGCGCGCCGCCCTGCACGCCGCCGACCTGCAGCTGGTCGCGGCGAACGCCGGCGTGCGCGCCGGCGACCCCGGCGCGCGCGGCAAGCTGGCCGCCTGGCTCGCCGACCTGCCGGGCTGGACGACGGTGGTGGAGCGCGAAGAGCCGCAGTCGCTGTTCAACGCGGCGCGGATGAGGTGAGCGCGCGCCTCTTAGACTTCTCCCGTGGGGAGAAGGAGGGGCCCACGCGCCTCGCGCGTGGGAAGATGAGGGCGTACGCCGTTTCAGGATAGTCCGAGAGGCCACAACCCCTCACCGTCCCGCTGCGCTTACGCGCGCGGGCCCCTCCCTCTCCCTCTGGGAGAGGTGATCTAACGCGGCAGGTTGCTGGCGCCCATGAGGAAGGCGTCGACGGCGCGGGCGCACTGGCGGCCTTCGCGGAT
>DASYAQ010000177.1:0-11062 GCA_036501225.1 Caulobacteraceae bacterium
AGGTCGTATTCGCGCCCGAAGGCGTCTTCGTCCCACTTCATCGAGCGTTTCAGCGCGTCCATGGCGTAGGCGGCGCGCGGCGCCATGCCGGGGTCGACATAGATGCGCAAGGCGACAGTGCGCCCGCTCATGGTGACCAGGCTGTCGGCCAGTTCGTCCAGTTCGCCGGCGACCAGGGCGAACAGGTACGAGGGCTTGGGAAAGGGGTCGTTCCAGACCGCGAAATGACGGCCGCCGGGGGCCGCGCCGGCCTGCATCAGATTGCCGTTGGAGAGCAGCCGCGGATAGAGGGCCGCATCGCCCTCCATGCGCACGCTGAAGCGGGCCAGCACGTCGGGGCGGTCGGCGAACCAGGTGATCTTGCGGAAGCCCTCGGACTCGCACTGGGTGCAGAACCGGCCGCCGGACATGTAGAGGCCTTCCAGCGCCGTGTTGCCCTGCGGATCGATCTCGACCTCGGTCTCCAGGCTGAAGGCGTCGGGGGTCGCCGCGATGGTCAGGTGCTCTTCGCCGACCTCATAGGCGCCGGCGTCCAGCGCCGTCCCGTCGATGGCGACGCTGATCGGCTTCAGCCGCACCCCGTCCAGCACCAGCGGCTCGGCATGATCGCCGTTGCGCCGGATCGCCAGTCGCGCCTTCACCCGCGTGGCGGCGGGCTCAAGCGCGAAGTCGAGGTGCACCTCATCGATGAGGAAGGCGGGGGGCTTGTACTCGGAGAGCCGGACCGGCTGGGGCGTATCTGTGCGCATGGCCGGCATTTAGCCATGCGAGCCCGCGAACGCCAGCCGCCCCGCCCCTATAAAGATAACCAAAGAAGAGTTCAGTTCAAGAATTGAACTTCAGCGAATTTAGCCGATCTTCCGGCCTCTCCTCGCCGCAACCTCCGCGTGACCCGAACGACCGTCATCGAATCCAAGATGCGGCGCGACGCCGCCCCGTCGCTGACCAGTCGGCTCGCGCCGCTGCTCGGGACCTATCTGCGGCCGCAAGGCCGGCGCGTGGCCATGCTCGGCCTGTGCCTGGTCGGCGGCGTGGCCCTGCAGCTGGTCGCGCCGCAGATGACCAGCCGCTTCATCGACCTGGTGGCCAGGCGCGGCAGCGCCGCGCCGCTGGCCAGCCTGTGGACGTTGGCGGCGCTGTTCATCGCCGCGACCCTGGCGGCCCAGGCGGTGCGTCTGGCCGGGGCCTATTTCAGCGCCTCGGTAGGCTGGAACGCCGCCAACCGGCTGCGCGCCGACCTCTCCGACCACTGCCTGGCGCTGGATATGAGCTTCCACACTGGGCGCACGCCAGGCGAACTGATCGAGCGCATCGACGGCGACGTCTCGTCGCTGGCCTCGATCTTCTCGCAGTTCGTGTTCCAGATCCTGGGCTCGGGCCTCCTGATGATCGGCATATTGCTGGTGCTGTTCGTCCGGAACGTCTGGATCGGCGGGGCGCTGACGCTGTTCGCGCTCTCGGCCTTCGCCGTCCTGCACCGGACGCGGCGGCTGGGCATGCCGCTGTTCGCCGCCGAGCGTCAGGCGCGCTCGGAGCTGGCCAGCTTCGTCGAGGAGCGGCTGGGCGGGCTGGACGACGTGCGCGCCAATGGCGGCGGCGCGCACGTGATGCGGCGGCTGGGCGACCTTAACGCCAATCTGACCGCCAGGGGCGTCCACGCCATCCGCGTGGCGGCCCTCTATATCGTGGTGATCACCAATGCGGTGTTCATCAGCGGTTTCGGGCTTTCCCTGGCGCTCGGGGTGTATTTCTTTCAGCACGGCCGCGTCTCGATCGGCGGCATCTACCTGCTGATCCAGTACACGGCCATGCTGCGCGCGCCGCTGGAGACCATCGGCTCGCAGATCCAGGACCTGCAGCGCACCATGGCCAGCCTTGGCCGGGTGCGGGAGCTGCAGGCGATCGCCCCCAGGGTGCTCGACGGGCCGGGCCTGGTCTGGCCGGTCGCCCCGCCCGCGGTCGCCTTCGACAAGGTCTCCTTCGCTTATAACGCCCAGGAGCCGGTGCTCGCCGACATCTCATTCCAGCTCGAGCCCGGCGCCACCCTCGGTCTCTTGGGGCGCACAGGCAGCGGCAAGACCACCATCACCCGCCTGCTCAGCCGGCTCTACGACCCCCAGTCCGGCGACATCACCCTGGGCGGCCGGGACATTCGCCACGCCACGCTGGCCCAGCTGCACGCCCAGGTCGGCGTCGTCACCCAGGACGTGCAGATCTTCCAGGCCTCGATCCGCGACAACCTGACCTTCTTCGATCCCGACATCACCGACCAGCGGCTGCTGCGCGTGCTCGACGACCTCGAGCTCGGCGCCTGGCTGAGCCGCCAGCCCGATGGGCTGGACACGCTGCTGGCGGGCGGCGGCGCGCTCTCCGCCGGTGAGGCGCAGCTCCTGGCCTTCGCGCGCGTCTTCCTGAAGGACCCTGGTCTGGTGCTGCTGGACGAGGCGTCGTCGCGCCTCGACCCGGCGACCGAGCGGCTGATCGGCCATGCCTTCGAGGCGCTGCTGAACGGTGAGCGCAAGCGCACCGCCATCATCGTGGCGCACAGGCTGGCCACGGTGCGGCGGGTGGACCGGATCATGATCCTGGATCACGGCCGGATCGTCGAAGACGGCGTCCGCGCCGACCTGGCCGCCGATCCCGGTTCCCGCTTCGCCGGCCTGTTGCGCGCCGGGCTCGAAGAGGTGCTCGCATGAGCGCCTGGCGTCACGCCTTCGGCATCATCCGCGCCCATCCGCGGTCGTTCCTGTCCAGCCTCGCCTTCTACATCGCCTTCTACCTGCTGGCGCTGGCCCCCGGACTGATCAACCGGGCCATTTTCGACAGCCTGAGCGGGCGAGCCCCGGCCGGCGTCAATATCTGGAGCCTGGTCGGGCTGATGGTCGGGCTGGAGTTCGGGCGCTTCGGGCTGCTCTACGGCGGCGGGGTCTTGTTCAACCTCTTCCGCTATTCCGGCGAGGCGCTGCTCAAATGGAACATGCTGGCTTGGCTGGCGACGGCGCCGGGTCCGCGGGTGCTGCCGGGTTCGCCCGGCGAGGCGGTCAGCCGCTTTCGCGATGACACGCTGGAGGCGGTCGGGCTGGCGACCATCCTGATCGTCAGCCCCCAGGTGTTCACCGGCGCCATCGGCTTCGCGATCATGCTGCGGATCAATGCGCTGATCACCCTGGTGGTCGTCGTCCCGCTGCTGGCGACCGTGGCGCTGACCTATCTGCTCACCCGCCGCATCCAGCACTATCGGCGCAATGCCCGCGAGGCGACCGCGGCGGTCACCAGCTTCATCGGCGAGACCTTCGCGGCGATACAGTCGATCAAGCTGGCGGCGGCCGAGCGGCGCATCGGCGGCCGGCTGATGGCGCTGAACGATCATCGCCGCCGCGCCTCGATCCGCGACCTGATGTTCACCTCGGTGATGGCCTTCCTCAACACCAATATCGCCGCCGTCGGCGCGGGCTTTGTCCTGCTATTGGCGGCCCAGTCGATGCGGCGCGGCGACTTCACCGTCGGCGACTTCACCCTGTTCGCCACCTATCTCGTCCTGGTCTCGGCGACTCCGAACATGGTCGGCCAGATCCTGGCGCAGGAGCGGCAGGCCGGTGTCTCCATCGGCCGGATGCGCGCGCTGGTGGACGGCGCGCCGCCCATGCAGCTGGTCGAAGCCGGCTACCGCACACCGACGCCCCCGCCGGCGCCGGCGTCGCGGACCGACCGGCTGGAGACCCTCACAGTGCGCGGCCTGACCCGGCTCTATCCGGGCTCCGGCCGCGGCGTCAGCGACATCGACCTCACCCTGCGGCGCGGCGGCTTCACCGTCATCACCGGCCGGGTCGGATCGGGGAAGACCACGCTGGTGCGCGCCCTGCTCGGCCTGATTCCCAGCGACGCCGGCGAGATCGCCTGGAACGGGACGGTGGTGGCCGATCCGGCGACCTTCATGACGCCGCCGCGCTCGGCCTACACCGCCCAGGCGCCGAAGCTGTTCAGCGAAACCCTGCGCGACAATATCCTGATGGGCGAGGCCGCCTCGGATGAGATGCTGGCCGCCGCCGTCGAGCTCGCGGTCTTCCACGACGATCTGGCGCAGTTCGACCTCGGCCTGGCGACCCCGGTCGGGACGCGCGGCGTCACGCTCTCGGGCGGCCAGGTGCAACGGGCGGCGGCGGCGCGCATGTTCGTGCGCGAGGCCGACCTGCTGATCTTCGACGACATCTCGAGCGCCCTCGACGTTGCGACCGAACAGGCGCTGTGGCGCGGCCTGTTCGCCGAGCGCCGCCGCACCTGCCTGGCCGTCTCCCACCGCCGCGAAGCCTTCCGCCGCGCTGACGAGATCCTGCTGCTCGACGAAGGCCGCGTCGCGGCGCGCGGGACGGCGGATCAGCTCAGGGCAACGAGCGAGCTGTTCAGGGCGATCTGGAGCCATAACGACTGAACGCCTTTATCCGTCATGGCCCGACTTGATCAGACTTGATCGGGCCACCCATGGTCGCCGTCGAACGTGAGTGTTCATGGGTCCCCCGCATTCCGCCGCTTCGCGGCTCCAGCGGGGGATGACGGTGGGTAAAAAGGCGCCAGTCCTACTCCGCCGCGTCGGCGTGGGCGGGCTCGGGGGCCGGGGGCATTTCGGCGATGTGGCGTTCGATCGCCGCGGCCTTCTGGGCCAGGGCCTGGACGGGCGCCGGCGCATCGTCGGGGGATTCCGCGACCAGGGCCGACAGGGCGCGAGCCAGGGCCAGCAGCAGCGGCGCGGTGGTGATCAGCCGGGCCTGAGCCTCGATCTTGCGCGGGTCGCGGTCGTATTCGGCGCCGGGCACGCGCCAGCCGCCCCAGTCCGCCTCGTCGGTGACCACCACCGGGAAACTGCCCGGAAAGGGGTGGTGGCCGCAGTCCTCGGGCGCCTGCCACTTGTTGCGGGCGCGCAGCAGCCGCCAGGACGCGCCGGCGGCGGCTTCCTCGGCCTCGATCAGATCCTCGGCCTTCAGGTCGTGGGAGAGGAAGTCGCGGCCGAGGCCGACATCGTAGGTGATGCGCACGGGCTCATCGAAACCCTTGGCCCAGATCGGCACGATTTTTTCGATCACCGCCCAGGTGCCGACGGTCTCGACCCAGACCTTCTGGTTGCGATGGAACTGTGCCTTGGCCATGGGGGCTCGCGAGGGATGCAGAGAGCCGCGATTGTGGCGCTAAATCCTTGACGCCAAGTCAATCTTCCGAAAGGTCCGCAAAGACGCCTATGCTGTCGGCAACGAGGAAACGAGAGGCCGAGGGCGATGAATTTCGACTATTCCGACGACCAGAAGTTCCTCAAGACCGAGGCGCGCAAGTTCCTCGACGCGGCCTGTACGCCGGCGGTGGTGCGCGGCGTGCTCGACGATCCGGCCCGCAGCTATGACGAACCACTCTGGCGGCGCATCGCCGAACAGGGCTGGCTGGGCGCGGCCATTCCCGAACAATACAACGGCCTGGGCCTGGGCCGGATCGAGCTTTGCGCCATCGCCGAGGAGCTTGGCCGCGCCTGCGCGCCGGTCCCCTTCGCTTCCACCGTCTATTTCCTCGCCGAGGCCCTGATGCTGGCCGGATCGGACGAGCAGCAGGCCAGGCTGCTGCCGAAGATCGCCGCCGGCGAGCTGATCGGCGCCTTCGCCACCTCGGAAGGGCCCGGCGCCTACAGCGAGGCCGGCATCCAGGCCCGGGTCGAGGGCGGCAAGCTGACCGGGGTCAAGGTTCCGGTCACGGACGGCGACGTCGCCGATGTCGCGGTGGTGCTGGCCAAAGAGGCCGGACGCTCGGGCCTCTACCTGGTCGAGCTCGCCGGCGGCGGCGTGACGCGCCAGACGCTGAAGACGCTGGACCCGACCCGCGGCGTCGCCAAGCTCAGCTTCTCCGGCGCGGCGGCCGAGCGGCTGGGGCCGGCCGGCGAGGGCGCCGCCCTGGCCGAGGCGGTGATGGACCGCGCCGCGGTGCTGCTCGCCTTCGAACAGTTGGGCGGCGCCGAGCGCAGCCTGGAAATGGCCAAATCCTATGCGCTCGAACGCTACGCCTTCGGCCGTCAGATCGGCTCCTACCAGGCGATCAAGCACAAGCTGGCCGACATCTATGTGAAGAACGAACTGGCCCGCTCCAACGCCTATTACGGCGCCTGGGCGCTGAACGCCGGCGCGGCCGAACTGCCGGTGGCGGCCGCGGCGGCGCGGGTGGCGGCGTCCGAAGCATTCTGGTTCGCGTCGAAGGAAAACATCCAGACCCACGGCGGCATGGGCTTCACCTGGGAGGTCGACGCCCACCTGTATTATCGCCGCTCGCGCCAGCTGGCCCTGGTCGCCGGCGCCCCGGCGGTGTGGAAAGAACGGCTGGTCAGCCAGCTCGAACGTCGCAACGCGGCCTGAAGGGAGAGCAAGCCATGGATTTCACCGACAGCCCCGAAGAAGCCGCCTACCGGACCAAGGCTCGCGCCTGGCTGGAAGCCAATGCGCCGAAGAAACCCTCCACCGCGTCGGTGATCGGCGAGGAGGGTGCGCTCGATCCGGGCGACATGGCGCGCGCCAAGGCCTGGCAGGCCAGGAAGGCCGAGGGCGGCTACGCCCAGATCACCTGGCCGAAGGAATGGGGCGGCGGCGGCGGCACGCCGATCGAGTCGGTGATTTTCGGCCAGGAAGAGGCGAAGGTCGGCGCCGGCGGCGGCGGCTATTTCCAGATCGGCCTGGGCATGTGCGTGCCGACCGTGATGGCGTTCGCGGACGATGCGACCAAGCAGCGCTTCGTGGGGCCGGCCCTGCGCGGCGAGGAGATCTGGTGCCAGCTGTTCTCCGAGCCCGGCGGCGGCTCCGACGTCGCGGCGGCCTCGACGCGCGCGGTCCGCGACGGCGATGACTGGGTGATCAACGGCCAGAAGGTCTGGACCTCGGGCGCGCATTACGCCGACTACGGCATCGTCATCGTCCGCACCAATCCGGACGCGCCCAAGCACAAGGGCCTGACGATGTTCTGGATCGACATGAAATCGCCGGGCATCGAGGTGAAGCCGATCCACCAGATGTCCGGCGGCTCGAACTTCAACGAGGTCTATTTCACCGACGTCCGCGTGCCGGACAGCCAGCGGCTGGGCGCGATTGACGACGGCTGGAAGGTCTCGCTGGTCACCCTGATGAACGAGCGGCTGGCGGTGGGCGGCGGTTCGGGCCTGGACTATTCGACCATCATGAAGCTGGCGCGCAGCTTACAGACCGCGACCGGTTCGGCGCTCTCCGACCAGGCCTTCCGCCAGAAGCTGGCCGACTGGTACGTCCAGTCCGAGGGGCTGAAATTCACCCGCTTCCGCACCATGACCGCCCTGTCGCGCGGCCAGACGCCCGGGCCGGAAAGCTCGATCGGCAAGATCATCGCCGCCGGCCAGCTGCAGGATCTGGCCAATTCGGCGGTCGAGATGGAGGACCAGTTCGGCATCATCGACGATCCGGCCATGGCGCCGCTGGCGGCGGCCTTCCAGGGCGGGCTGCTCTCGTCGCCGGGCCTGCGCATCGCCGGCGGCACCGACGAGATACTGAAGAACATCATCGCCGAACGCGTGCTGGGCCTGCCCGGCGACATCCGCGTCGACAAGGACGTGCCGTTCAAGGACATGCCGCGCGGACGGTAGCCGACCTCAGCTCAGGCTGTTCCAGCGCTTGATCGCGGCGCGCAGCCAGGCCGGGGCCTCGTCGAGGGACGGCTGAGGCGCGCGAGCGGAGAGTTCCTTCGCGCGTTGCTGCATTTCGGCCAGCGACGGCACATCCCATTCCGCCCGCTCGTCGTCGGTCGTCTTGTCGTCGACGTCCCAAAGGCGATAGCCGACGCCATCCGGAACCATGTTGGTCCCGTAGCGCTGAGGCCGGCCGGCGTACATGAGCGATCGATCCAGGGCGGCGGCAGCCAACCATCTCGCCTTCCGGCACCCTTCGCGAGCCGCTTGCCTCGCGAGTTCATGCGCCCGCAGCGCCTCCTCGACCGTATCGCCGTGGTTCAATATCCAGGCGGCCGCGAAGCGTTCGCGGGGCGAGAAGCCGCGTCCTTCCGCCAGGACGGCGGCGACCCGTTCCCGCCTGGCGGCATCCCGGGTCCGAAGGGCGGCATACTCCGGCGACCCTACGACGACCGCACGGTCCTCGGCCTTGTCATCCCTGAGAAGGCGGTCGAGATCATCCATGACTCTAGTCCGCGGCAATCCAGGCCCGGGCCCGCTCGAGCTCGGCCGGCGCGAAGACCTTGAGCTCCGCTCTGGTGAACAGGTGGCCGAGCTCCGCCAGTTGGCGGATCCACGTCTGGTCGGCGACGACGGCGACGCGGTCGACCTTCTGCCCCAGGGGCACGCCCAGCCTGATGTCGGTCCAGATCGCGGAGAGTTCGATGCCGGTGAAATGCTGGATGATCTCGATGATCCGGGTCTTGCCGTCCTGGTCGATCCCGGCTTGCACGCCTTTGATGACCGCCTCCAAGTCCGGCCTGGTGACGGTCCCCTCGACCGTGATCTCGACGACGGGGGAACCGGGTTGGGTGCTGTAACGGATCATGGCTCGTGTCCTCGCATGGCCAGTGCGCCTTCGCCCAACCTAAACGCTCCATGTGGCGATCGGGGTTCGACGCGGTCTTGACGTCCGGGCGTCGGCGCCGCCCCATCGCGCCATGACGCTGACCATCTACGGATCGCCGAAGTCGCGCACGCTGCGCGTGCTGTGGGCCGCCGCCGAGCTGGGACTGGACTATGTCCACGTGCCGCTGGCCTCCGACGACCCGAAGCTGAAGTCGGCGGACTTCCTGAAGCTCAATCCGGCGGGCGCGGTGCCGACCATTGTCGACGACGGCTTCGCGCTGTCGGAATCGCTGGCGATCAACCTCTACCTGGCCAAGACCTATGGCGTCGGCAGGCTCTATCCACCGACGCCCCAGGGCGAAGCGCAGGCCTGGCGCTGGACGCTGTGGGCGCAGGCGCATCTGGAGCCGTGGGTGCAGGGGGACGCCTCGCTGGCGAAGGTGCACGCTTCGATGGGCGAGAACGCCCGCCCTGTCGTCGAGAGCGCGCTTGGCCTGCTCGACCGGACGCTGGATGACGGCGCCTGGCTGGTCGGCGAGGCCTTCAGCGTCGCCGACCTGAACGTCGCCTGTGTGCTCTCGCCCTCGCGCACGGCCAGGCTCGACCTGTCGCCCTTCGGCTGCGTCCACGACTGGCTCGCCCGCTGCTATGCGCGGCCCGCGGCCCGCGCGACGCGGACAAGGTTCGCGTAGGGCAGGGCCGCGGGCACAAAAAAGCCAACCCTGCCCTTCCCCCATCGAGGGGGAAGGGTTGGTGAGCTGGTCTAGTGGCGGGTGTCGCGGCGGGCCTTGTCGGCGGCTTCGCCGGCCTTGCGCTGGGCCGTGCCGATCTTCTTTTCGACCGTTCCCGCGGCCTGCTTGCCGATATTGCCGGTGACCTTGCCGAGGGCTTCCTTGGTCGCGCCCTTGATTTCCTTGCCGGCGCCGCCGATGCGATTCTTGTCCATGCGATTGTCTCCTCAAATCAAAAACGGCGACTTGCGCCCGTTGCCGGTCAAACGCATATCGGCTGCGAACGTTGCCATTGCCGGCGTGGACGCGAGGCGGGCGCTTCGCTAGAACGCCGGCGTTTCCCCCGACCCTCAATTTTCCTCGAAAGCGCGAGCCGCCATGGCGCAACAGTACATTTTCCAGATGCAGGGCCTGACCAAGGCCTTTCCCGGCGGCAAGAAGCTGTTCGAGAACATCTGGCTGTCCTTCTATCCGGACGCCAAGATCGGCGTCGTCGGGGTCAACGGCTCGGGCAAGTCGACGCTCTTGAAGATCATGTCCGGGATCGACAAGGAGTTCTCCGGCGAGGCCAAGGCCGCCGACGGGACCAGGATGGGCTATCTGGAACAGGAGCCGCAGCTCGATCCCAGCCTCGACGTCTGGGGCAACGTCATCGCCTGGTGCGAGGAGAAGAAGCTCTTCGACGAATACAACGCCGTCGCCGCCAGGCTGGGCGAGGACTATTCCGATGAGCTGATGGAAGAGATGACGGCGCTCCAGGAGAAGCTGGACGCCGGCGACCTGTGGGACATCGATTCCAAGGTCGAGATGGCCATGGACGCGCTTCGCTGTCCGCCGGACGATTCCGGCGTCGAGAAGCTCTCCGGCGGCGAGCGGCGGCGCGTGGCGCTGGCCCGGCTGCTGCTGTCGAAGCCCGACATGCTGCTGCTGGACGAGCCGACCAACCACCTGGACGCGGAATCGGTGGCCTGGCTGCAGCACCATCTGGAGACCTTCCCCGGCTGCGTCATCCTGGTCACCCACGACCGCTATTTCCTGGACCAGGTCACCAAGTGGACGCTGGAGCTCGATCGCGGCAAAGGCATGCCCTACGAGGGCAACTATTCCGGCTGGCTGGAGCAGAAGGAAAAGCGCGTCCGCCAGGAGAACAGCGAGAGCGAGGCGCGCCAGCGCGCCATGGCCCGCGAACTGGAGTGGGTCCGCTCGTCGGCCAAGGCGCGGCAGGCCAAGTCGAAGGCGCGTCTGGCGGCTTACGACGAGATGGTCAACCAGCAGGAGCGCGAGAAGCAGAGCTTCGCCACCATCCAGATCCCGCCGGGCCCGAGGCTGGGCAATGTGGTGATCGAGGTCGACGGGCTGGAAAAGGAATATGGCGACAAGGTCCTGTTCAAGGGCCTGAACTTCCGCCTGCCGCCCAACGGCATCGTCGGGGTGATCGGCCCCAACGGCGCCGGCAAGTCGACCCTGTTCAAGCTGATCACCGGCCAGGAAAAGCCGGACCAGGGCGCCATCCGCCTGGGCGAGACGGTGAAGCTGGCCTACGTCGACCAGAGCCGCGACGACCTCAAACCCAACGATACGGTGTGGCAGGCCATCTCCGGCGGCCTGGACGTCATCAAGGTGGGCAACCGCGAGTTGGTCAGCCGGTCCTATGTCGGCTCGTTCAACTTCAAGGGCGGCGACCAGCAGAAGAAGGTCGGCCAGCTGTCGGGCGGGGAGCGCAACCGCGTCCATCTGGCCAAGACCCTGGCCGAGGGCGGCAACCTGG